>CALRBD010000036.1 GCA_943353855.1 uncultured Candidatus Saccharimonas sp. | reverse complement strand
GACAGAAGATCAAGCCTGGAATGCAGCACAGCACCAGCTGACACAAAATGGAAAAATGCACGGCTATATGAGAATGTACTGGGCAAAGAAAATACTAGAATGGTCACCTGCTAAACCAGTTAACGATAAGACCGCTAGTAAGGAGAGTTGCTTTAAGTCTATTCATGATGAACTTTCAAAATCTTGTGGTGCAGAATGGGCTATCAAAGTTACAATTGCCTTAAATGATTTCTATAGCATTGACGGTGGCGACCCTAACGGCTATGTAGGAATTTTATGGAGTATTGCTGGTTTGCACGATAGAGCTTGGTTTGGTCGTCCAGTTTTTGGATCAATACGCTACATGAATTACAACGGGTTGAAACGAAAGTTTAATATCACTAACTATATAGAAAGTCATAATGGTTAATTCCTTATATTTCTATGACCTTGAAACAAGCGGTATTGACCCTAGGCAGGCTCGAGTTATGCAATTCGCAGGCCAAAGAGTCGATCTTGATCTTAATTCTATTGGTGAACCCCACAACATTATTATTGCCTTAAATGAGGACATTCTTCCGGACCCAGAAGCTATTCTTATTACGGGTATCACGCCCCAGCAAACTCTCGAAGAAGGTATAACTGAAGTTGAATTCATGAAGATCTTTGATGAAGAAATCGCAGTTCCAGGAACCATAATGGTTGGGTTTAATAGTATTAGATTTGATGACGTCTTCATGCGCTTTATGAGGTATAGAAACTTTTATGACGCCTACTCCTGGCAATGGAAAGACGATAGATCTAAATGGGATCTCCTTGACGCAGTTAGAATGACACGAGCCTTGCGACCAAAAGGAGTTAATTGGCCAGTTGATGAAACTGGAAAAGCAACAAACCGTCTTGAGATATTAACTGTAGAGAATGGGCTTGACCATGCAAAGGCCCATGATGCGCTTAGTGATGTTGAGGCTACTATTTCGCTTGCAAGATTACTTCGCGAAAAGCAGCCAAAACTATTCGACTATCTTCTATCTATTAGAGATAAGAAAGTAGTTAGTAAGTTAATACAGTCCAATGACCCTTATGTATATACAGCAGGAAGAGTATCATCTGAAAATGAAAAGACTACTGTTGTTAGGACAATTGCGGAAGTTCAGCAAAAAAGTGCCGTGTTGGCATATGACCTTCGCGTTGATCCGGAACCATTTCTTGATATGACTGAGGAAAAGATTCTAGAGGCGTGGCAATGGAAAGCCATAGAAGATAGAACTGAGGATGACATTAGGCTACCGATATTTGAAATTGCGCTTAATCAATGCCCTGCAGTTGCCCCTCTAGCTACACTTGACCAGGATTCACAGGAAAGAATTCATCTAGACCTAGAACTAATAGCAAAAAATAAGAAAAAATTAGCTTCAGCCACTGAGTTTATAAACCGAGTACTCATAGCTCATGGTAAGAAAACTCAGCAACAACTGCAGCACTTCAAGTCAAAGAGTTCAGATGTCGATGGTCAGTTGTATTCAGGTTTTATTGGAAATGACGACCAGACTACAATGACTAAAGTACGTAACGCACAACCCAAAGAATTAGATAGTTTTATAGTCAAATTACGAGATAAAAGATTACAACAGTTGCTGCCTCTGTATAAAGCCCGTAACTTTCCTCTCACATTGACGGACGAGGAAAGAGCTCAATGGGAAACGCATAAGAATAAAAAATTGTTCGAAGGCGGAGATAGTAGCCAATTAGCTAAATACTTTATGAAACTTCAAGAGATTTCTTCACGACCAGACCTTACTGTAGCTCAGCAACACCTGCTAGAAGACTTGCAGCTCTACGGCCAAAGTCTTATGCCAATTGACTGATAGATTCTGTTTGTTCGCTCGTTCGCTTTACTTGACGGTGTCTTAAACCCCGTCTTACGTAAACCGCAACTATAAATATGCTCAAAAAAACTAGAAACCAGTTTAATGTAACCTCTATTGAAGTACCTGGAACTACACCTGAGACTATGAAATTTAACATCTGCACTCACCCATTTATATATTGATTGTAATTATAAATATTATTGCAGATAAGTCAATAATATTGCATTACGCTAATGCTATGCGGTTCCTCTATATTGCACTTTATTGAAGCAGAGAGTAGAATAAAAAATCTAATGTGGGTATATAAACAACAAACAGGAAATTTTTATGCCCCGAAGAACTCGTATGCCAGGTCGCTATAATCCACAAGCTAACAAAGAAAAGAACGGACTGCGGATGCTCAAAGCTTTCCGACCAGTTGATCCAGAAAGCTCATTAACGATTGCTGGTGTTGTGCGTAATCTAGAAGAAGATAATACAATACCTAAAACTGAAACAATTCCGCACTCACACCTTGCCTATATTCTTGACCCGCATATTGTTCGTAAAGACTTCAGCCAAGGTTTTTTATCTGGCTACAGTTTCTCCCGTGCTAAGGAGAAAATTAAAAGCCAAGATTATGAAGATGAGATATTGAGCCAGATTGGCAAAATATCAATCATTGGCAAGAATAAAAGCAGGAATCGTTTATTATGTGCCTATGTACAAAGTCCAGAAGTAGTCAAAGAACGACAGGCAATCTATAGTATTTTAGGCGAAGAAGGACTTTCTGGCTTTAGAGGCAAAAAAATAAAGCGAGCTGGAGCACCATTACTGCACCTTGCGACGTTCGCTGAGCCAATATATGACAGAGAACAAAGAGAAGAAATAGTAGCTGCAATTGATACAGCACTTGTTATTCATCAGGTTGGCGAACTTACATTGCAGCGGCTAGAGGTCCAAACTGTAAATCTAGACTAGAAAAATAAGTCATTTTCGTGTATAGTATACGGACTTTATGAATGAATATATTGACGTAAAAGGTGCACGTGAGCACAACCTAAAAAATGTGGATGTTCGCATTCCACGTAATAAGCTTGTCGTAATTACAGGCTTAAGTGGATCAGGTAAATCTAGTCTCGCTTTCGATACAATTTACGCCGAAGGTCAACGCCGATACGTCGAATCATTGAGTAGCTACGCCCGTCAATTCTTAGGCCTCATGGAAAAGCCTGACGTCGACCAGATAGATGGATTAAGTCCGGCTATTAGTATCGATCAGAAATCGACAAGTCGTAACCCAAGAAGTACTGTCGCAACTGTAACGGAAATTTATGATTATTTGCGTCTTTTATACGCACGCATCGGTACACCTCATTGTCCGGAGTGCGGTAAGCCAGTTACACGCCAAACAACCCAGGCAATTGTCGACCAGGTTATTACGCAATACCAAAAAGCGCGTCTTTTAGTTTTAGCCCCAGCTGTTATGGATAAAAAAGGTGCTTTTGAGCATATTCCCGAACAGTTCCAGAGATTAGGTTTTGTCCGTGTTCGAATTGACGGTGTCGTCTATGCTCTAGATGAATTCCCAACGCTTGATAAAAAGCTCAAACACTCAATCGACGTTGTCATTGATAGACTCGTTAATAATGATGAGAGCCGTGGACGCCTTAGCCAGTCCATCGAGCAAGCATTAGAAATTGGTGAAGGCAAAGTTATTATTTCAAATGCAGATGATGGAAATGAGAAACTCTATAGCCTAATGTATGCTTGCATTGACCATCCTGAAGTTACAATCCCTGAACTTGAGCCACG
>CALRBD010000035.1 GCA_943353855.1 uncultured Candidatus Saccharimonas sp. | reverse complement strand
AGAAGTCCAAAGCTATTATTACGATAAGTAACTATGTAAAAGATGATCTAGCTAAAAATTATCCATTCACAAAAGGCAAGACTACTACAACATACTGCGCTAGTGAGCCTCCCCTTTCTGTAGCAGCTGCACAGCCTGGCTTTATTGGTAATAAAGATCAGTTCTTGTTTTACGTTGGAACTGCATTTCCTCATAAGAACTTGTCTTCCCTCTTAAAAGTCATGCCTGAATTACTAGAAAAGTATCCTGATCTTAAGCTCGTGCTTGCTGGAAAGAAAGAGCAGTACTACGAGAAGTTAGATAAAGCAGTACGTAAACTTGGATTATCTGATCACGTTATAACTCCGGGCTTTGTATCAGATGCTGAACTTAAGTGGCTATACACTCATTGCCAGGCCTATGTATTCCCTTCTCTTTCAGAAGGTTTTGGCTTGCCAGGTCTTGAAGCTATGGTGCATGGTGCGCCAGTAGTTAGCAGTAACACAACTTGTTTACCGGAGATATATGGTAGTGCTGCCTTATTCTTTAATCCAGAAAATACAGAAGACATATCGCTAAAATTAGAGAGGATCCTCAGCGACACTGAGCTTCGTAAAGATTTGATTGAAAAAGGTCATTCCCAGGTTAAAAAGTACTCGTGGGAAAAGATGGCTAACGAGACACATGATATATACGTTAAGGCTTTAAATTAAAGCTTGTATCTTTTATAGCAACTAGCTTTGCTTGCTATAAATATTAAGCTATTTGGCGTGTATATACCTTAGATCAAGGCCTTTATATATTAGTAATTTGCTAGTTTATCTGCGAGTCTAGGCTTTTTAAGATTCCATTGAAAGACTTGCTATTGGAGTCCCATACTTTTTTTGAAGCAAGAACTACTAATTGTACAACGTATAAATTTTTATCCACGTAATCCTTAGTTGCACCTTTCATTACGGTGCCGTCTGAATTTTTGCCCGTAAAGTTAGTTGTAATAGATTTTCCTTCTCTTACTATATCGCTAAGCACGACGTCTTTTAATCCAACTGCTTCTGCTGCAGATTTTATTTCACTCTTATATTTATCTTCTTCCTCTAGATATTTATCAATCAATTGATCGGCTGTTGTAGTCTCTCCTGAGTATGAGCTCTTTAGGTAACTTAGATCATCAATATTGTATCCAAATTGGGCAACATCTTCGGTTTGGTCTTTTTTTTCTGAATTAATTACATAGTTTCCCTGTTTATTGTCTGGTGTATTGATAGACTTAAACGCTTCTGGAATAGTAATTTTATAATCGGAGTCACCTAGCTTTAGATTAACTACTTGAGTTTTAGAGTATTTTGCTCCTGAAATTAATGGCAGCAGGAAAAAGAAGCTAAGGCTAGTAATAAGTAAGGAAAGGATTAAGGTAGAGATACCAATAATTCCTTTTCTTTTATCTTTTTGCTTGGCTCCTTTTGCTGTAAATATAATGCCCATTACTATTCCTACTATAGGTATAAGCGCTGCTAGTAGTACAAAAAAATCTTTATTGCTTTTAGGGTTCTGGCTACTAGCCTGTGGTTCCATTTGCCCAGGTACAATAGGCGCAACTGGTTGACTAGCCATGTTCATACTAGGTTGAGGCACTGCTTGTTGTACGGGTTGTTGAACGGGCTGAGGAACAGGGTTTGGTACTGGGTTAGTTTGTACTGGCTGGTTTTGTATAGGTTGGTTTTCTTGATCTTGCATGCTTAATTTGTAGCTTTCGTAATTTATATGTCTTAACTAATATTAGCATAACTAATATTCGGGACTATATAATCTCTTTAATAATCTAGTCTTTTTTAGTATAAATACGGACATCTCGATATTGACCAGCTGATTCAGTTCATAGTCCATGCACACATACATTACGTTGATAAGCCTAAAGCGCTTTATATAGTAAAACAATTATTATGATATTATATTACTATGAGTAAATCTAAGAATAAATCACCAATGTATGTTGTTATCCTATTAGTAATTGTAGCTACAGGTATTGTTACAATTGTGTCAAGCTTCGCTGCGACTCCTACGGAAGGGTTCAATGTTGACAAACAGAGCACTCAATCATATAACCCTCTTACTCAGCAAGCAGTCAAATTAATACAAAATAATTAGTTTTTCAAGGTTAAAAAAGAACTCAATCGAGAGTTCTTTTTTTTATTGAGTCCCTGTTTTATTTAATCTGAGTCTTTATGCTTTCATCTATATTATCAAAAGCTTTTTTATTTTTATTGTATACGTTTTTCTCTACAATCAATAAGTCACCAACTTCATAGAAGTCACTATTTATGTAAATAGATGTTTTTCCTAATAGTTCGACTTTTTTACCATTTTTCGATTTTCCTTCGGCTGTAAATGTAAACGTCGCACCATTACTTCCACTTTTCTCTTTGTTAACGATAGTAAGGTTTGAAAGGTTTTTGAAGATAGGTCCGCCTTCAAACGATTTCTTAGTGTCTTCATTACTTTCATTTACTAGTTCATTTATTACAGCTTCGACTGTGATTTCACTTTCAGTATAGTTAGAAAGTTTTTTAACCCCTGATAAATCTACGGTCACAACTGAAAGTATAGCCAGTATATCTTGTTTCTTGGCCGGATCTGCGTATATACTATAGGTTTTTTGCTCAGTTTCCAAAAAACTGTCTTTAGCAGTGTCGTTGAAACTGTTATCTTCATTAAAAGCTTCTGGGATAGGAATGGTTAGGTTTAGAGAGCCCTTGTTTATCGTAATATTCTTGGTCTTTGAATATTTAGATCCGGCTAACGCGGGAATTCGGGGAGCAACCACGAACACGTAAAGTAGCCCGATGATTACTGAAAGTAATATTGCTACACCTCCAAATAGGGTAAGCTTCTTGTTTTTACTCTTGGATCCTTTAACGACACTGAGTATTCCAAGGATAAGCCCGGCTGGGGGAATAAGGGAAGATAATACAGAGATTGTCCCAAGTGAATCATTTGTGTTTGCTGAGTTATTAGATTGTGGGGCAGCTGCAGGCACAGCCGGAGTAATAGGAGGAATTGCAGTTGGGGGTTGAGGCATTACTGCAGGAACAGCCGGAGTTACAGGAGGAGTCACAGCTGGAGGCACAGGTGCCGCCTGGTTAGGATTTGGTACCGCTGGTGCTTCATTATTTTCTGGGTCTTGCATTTTATATACGCCTATATTTAATTTATATAATTATGCTTATGGTACCACAGACAAAACTGTATTCAAATGATTGCTATTGTTCGGATTTTCTAAGCACGATGTGACGTTCACGTCCTTCACCAACAGATTCTGTTGCTAGTCCGTGCTCACTGGCAACTTTATGTACCGTGCGTCGATCAGCGGCATTCATAGGCTTTAAGTGCATATCTTCTTTTGTTTCTTTAACTTTTGTAATCCATTCAGTTGCTATTTCAGCTAGTCTTTCGGAATGTGATTTCTTGTAGTCTGCAACATCTACATTAACTCGTGTAATTGGATAATCATTATTCTTTAGCGCATTAGATACAATGAATTGAAGTGCCCTTACTGTGTCGCCATGTTGTCCGATCAGAAAACCGTTGAGGTGTGTTGAGGGAATGTTTAGTTCAATAACTTCATCTTCACTGTTATGCGCTGCTACTACAGTGTTAAGCCCGAAGAAAGATAGAAGATCCTCAAGATACTTCTTAGCATAAATGATTGATTCGTCCATATTCTAACTCCTTGTTTTTTTAGTTCCTTTTTT
>CALRBD010000034.1 GCA_943353855.1 uncultured Candidatus Saccharimonas sp. | reverse complement strand
CCAATATTCGGCCTAGATGACGATTTGATGCCATATTTGTTAATTTCCTGTCTACGTAACTACTATTAGTATATCGTAGATATGCTTATTTACTTGCAGGTTTTGCGCTCTCACGCTTTGTTGTGTACACGTTAACTGGTGATTTGCCATTAACTTTGCGTGCGAGTGTTAATACAAGGTGGCTTCGGCGTGTGCCGGTTCGGCGAGGACTAGTTCGTTTCTTTGGTTTTCCCATAGTAAAACAGGCTCCTGTTGCTTATTAAGTTTATGATATTAAACTAATTATAACGCTTTTTGGACTAATACTCAAGTCATACTTATTATTGACATTATGGTGTTTATTTGGTATAGTATTATTCATGAAAAGAATAGACGAATCAAGTAGAGCATCCCTGGAATTACTTGCAGGCATTATGACCGTAGAGGCTACTGATCGCATGCTTCAATCTGGTCAATTTGCTTGGAGCGTTGGCAAATTAGTTCTTGCTAATTTCAATGGCTTATCTCAAACAATTTCAGAAACTAATGCGTATATTTCTGATAGCACTCAAGCAACAATTGATAGCCTTAAGGAAAGAATTGAATATAGTGATGGAATCGATCCTAGCGAAAATCTTGGACTTGTTGCAGAGGCTAGTTTTGTATTCTCTAGTACGCTTAATGGTTTAAGTCCCAGAGATCTTTCACGAATCAATAATGAAGTACTAGATTATGGCTATAACGGCATACGAGCGTTAGATGAAGCAAACAAACTCCAGTCCGGTAACAAGAGTTACTTTTCTGATCGTAATGTTAACTTAGGTTAAAAAATATATGAATAATTATACTAACAAATCAAATCCAATTGAGACTATCGGGCGCGGATTACGTGCTGCGCTTAATGGGGCCGCTATCCTTGATACGCCTCCCACAAAAGATAATAAAGTTAACCGACGCGCAGGTCGCACTGCAATAGCTGGATTATTACTGTTTTCTGGTGCGTTGGGACTACTAGCAAGTCAAAGCGAGCCTCAGGATTGCGTAACCTTTAAGCGTGATGATTTTAGTAGCTATGAGGATACTAACGTATTAGCTAGTGAAATTGCTTCTTTAATTGATCCTGACTCACTTAACAATGATACTTTCGATAACGTTCAAGAATCACTTCTTTTTGAAAATAAAGTTGAAGTTTGTGGATCTGAAAATATATCTAGGGTCGCATTAGCAACAAGCGGCAGCTAGTCTTTTACAACTAAGTTAATCAGTTTACCCGGAATAAATATTTCTTTAACCAGGTTTCCTTTACTTAGATATTCCTTAACGTTTTCATCTTCCTTAGCGGCAGCAAGCACAGCTTCTTTTTCACTGTCTTTTGGCAAATGGATTTGTGCACGTAATTTACCGTTTACCTGCACCACAAAAGTAACCGTATCTAGTGTTACGTAATCGATATTAAGTGTTGGCCAGTGATCAACATGGATACTATCGTCATGACCAAGTTGAGACCATAACTCATCAGTAATATGAGGTGCGAACGGTGCAAGTAGCATTAGAATACTTTCAATAGCAGATTGCCATACATCGCTTTTCTTAAGTTTACCCTCGCCTTTAAGCTTGTATAATCCATTGATCGCTTCCATAAGTGCAGCAATGGCAGTGTTAAAACGTACGCCATCTATATCTTCAGTTACTTTTGCAATCGCCTTATGTTCAATCATCCTAATGTCGGCAGTTGTTTTGTCATCCAATTGTTCTTCAAGTGAGGCAAGAAACTCTTGAGTGATATTCCAAACTCTATTTAAGAATCTATAGGCGCCTGGTATTCCCTGCTCATCCCATAGGACATCAAGCTCAACTGGCGCAGCAAACATTTCATATAGACGTATAGCGTCAGCTCCATAGCCTTGTTCGATTACAGCTAGGGGGTCGATGCCATTACCCTTGCTCTTACTAAACACCGAACCGTCTCCGGCTTTAATTTTACCGTTATAGATCATTCTCTTAAACGGCTCAGGAGACTCTACAAGACCAAGTGAATGGAAGAAGCGCATGAAGAATCGTGCATATAGCAAATGGGCTGTCGCATGGTCGCCACCGTTATAAAAATCTACTGGCATCCATTGCTTACTCCGAGCGCTGCTCCAAGCTTGCTTACTATTTGTTGGGTCCACGTAGCGAAGGAAATACCAACTTGAACAGACATAGCCGTCCATTGTGTCTGTTTCACGTTTTCCTGGCTTATTGCAGGTAGGGCACGGTACATTGACCCAGTCTTCGACTCCAGCCAGTACCGATACATAGCCGCCTGTGGGACGATAGTTTTCGATTTTTGGCAGCTCTACCGGCAAGTCTTTTTCAGGAACTGCAACTGGACCACAAGATTCGCAATGAATAATTGGAATCGGAGCTCCCCAGTATCGTTGTCGGCTAATTAACCAATCACGCATTCTGTAGTTTACTTTTTCATGAGCAATTTTCTTGGTTTGTAAGTCTTTTACAATTTGCTCACGAGCTATAGCAGAAGACATCCCGTTATATTCTTCGGAGTTAATTAGTACACCCTCAGCATGAGTACAGTCTTCATCGGGCTCATTATTAGAAACTACCCTAGTTATATCAAGATCAAACTTCTTAGCGAAAGCAAAGTCACGCTCGTCATGAGCTGGAACTGCCATTATAGCCCCAGTGCCATAACCCATTAAGACGTAATCTGCGACCCAAATAGGAATCTTTTTATTATTTACTGGGTTGATGGCATACGCTCCTGTGAAAAGACCAGTCTTTTCTTTGTCGGCATCTTGCTGTCTTTCTACTTCAGATTTTACGATAGATGATTTGGCATAGGCCGTAATATCAGCTTTATATTCTTCGGTAGTAATGTCAGCTACGAGTGGATGCTCGGGTGCCAGGACGATAAATGTTGCGCCAAATAGCGTGTCGGGTCGGGTAGTGAAAACTTTGAGTTCTTTTTTACTGTCTTCAATGGCGAATGATACTTCTGCTCCAATACTTCGTCCAATCCAACTTTGTTGCGATGCCTTAACTGATTGTGTCCAATCAAGATCTTCGGTTGCTTCAAGCATTTCATCAGCAAATTTAGTAATTCTGAAGAACCACTGTTTAAGATTGCGCTTTGAGACAAGTGGGTCTTCTGCTGAGTCATGTCTCCAGCATTTTCCGCCAAGAACTTGTTCATCGGCTAATACTGTCTTACATTGATCGCACCACCACTGAGGACTCTCTTGCTGATACGCTAGATTATGCTCGAATAATTTAGTAAATGCCCATTGAGTCCATTTGTAATATTCCGGGTCAGTTGTATTGATCTCTTTAGTCCAATCCACAGCCCAACCGAGTGCTCGATATTGTTCATGGTACTTTTTTATTGCGGTCTTCGTAGACTCCTGAGGAGGAACGCCAGTCTTAATCGCATAGTTTTCAGCTGGCAAACCAAACGAATCCCAACCGATTGGCTGATAGGATGCAAATCCCTGTTGGCGTTTAGCACGAGTCATGATGTCGGGAATAGTAAAGTTGCGTACGTGGCCAACATGAATACCGGCTCCACTCGGGTAGTTAAACATTCCAAAACCAATGTATTTTGGCTTTACGGAATCAAGATCTACCTTATACGTGCCGTCGGCATCCCATTTTTTCTGCCATTTAACTTCAATATCTTTAGGACTGTATCGCTTCATATTCAATCATTATACCGCAAAACTACAGTGGTAGGCTACTGTAGACCGTAGTAAAGTCCTCGATCGCCAGGCTCAAGGTCAAACATATCGCTTAAAGT
>CALRBD010000033.1 GCA_943353855.1 uncultured Candidatus Saccharimonas sp. | reverse complement strand
TACAGAAGATCGAATAATGCTCTATGAAGCAGGCAACACAGTCACCAATAATGCTCTTCTTGCAGCTTCAGGCACAAAAGGTACAACCATAATTCAGAACGCAAGTGCCGACTATATGGTCCAGGACTTGTGCTTTTTCCTTCAAAAATTGGGGGTTAAGATTTCAGGCATTGGGTCATCTGTTTTGACAGTCACAGGAGTTCCTAATATTAAAAAAAATGTGACTTTTGCACCGAGTGAAGACCCTATCGAAGCAATGTTCTTTATTTCTGCAGCAATCACGACAAACTCTAAAATTACTATTACGCGGGTTCCAATAGATTGGATTGGCTTGGAACTATATAAACTTAAAGTTATGGGTCTCCGCTATAAAATATCTGAACGATATAAAGCGACAAATAACATTACAGATCTTGTTGATCTTACTATCGAAAAACATAATGGCGGCCTTACAGCACCAAAAGACAAACTGCATCCTAACCTTTGGCCAGGTATAAACCCAGATAGTATCCCCTATTTTGTGCCCATCACGGCAGTAGCTAAAGGCAGAACGCTAATTCACGACTGGATGTTTGAAAATCGCGCGATTTATTATACTGAACTAACAAAAATTGGTGCTAACCTTGAGCTTGTGGATCCTCACCGAATATACATTAATGGTCCGACTCGATTCACTAAAGCCGACGTTGTATGTCCGCCAGCACTTAGACCAGCGAGCTTGCTACTAATTGGAATGCTAGCCGCTAAAGGTACCTCGATGCTTCGTAATGTCTATACCATAAATCGTGGATATGAAGATATTGCAGAACGCCTTAACAGCCTTGGGGCACGAATAACTGTCTTACATGACCTATAAAAGTACTTTTAAATTAATTTAATTGGGTATAAAATTAGCTTAGTTACGAAAATAACATCAGTAATGAAGTATACCTTGTATTTGGTCGCTTGAGGTATATGGAACGAGTAGCGAATCCACGGTATTACTTTTTATTTATATCTTGGGTGCTGCTCAAGGTAATTCTATGGAATCAGAGCAAAACTATTTCAAATCACCAGAAGAACAACGTCTTTATGCTATGTGCTACGATATGGCCAAAATTACAGGTGCACTTGTCTGCCGAGTAGTACAACTTGAAGAAGAATTGAGAATAAAAACAGAAGAAGCGAATAGAGATCACACTACAAAACTACTTAATAGTAGTGCCGTGGAAACTATTGGAAATAAGTGGGTTGAAGATGAGAAGCCTTTTGTTGTAATATATTTTGATCTTTTGAATTTCAAAAAGGTAAACGATACTCGCGGGCATGAGATTGGTAATGTTTATCTGCGAAGTGTTGGTGAAATGATAGCTAAGAACACAAAGAAAAATGATTTTGTTGCCCGGATTGGTGGCGACGAATTTATCGTACTTCTTGATACTGCTGAAGCGATTGAAGAGAAACATATGATTGCCCACTACGTCATAGACAGAACAAGCACTTTAATAGACGCATATAATCGTGACAATTTCAGCGAAATAGATAACATTGGTATTTCAGGAGGTTATGCAATTTTCGATCCGAATTTACATACGTCTTTATCTAGCGTAATTAGTGAGGCAGACATCTCTATGTCACTAAATAAAAAACAACAACACATTAATAATAAAGGATCCTACAGGTAACTGTAGGTATTGCATGATTAGCTATATATGTTTATGCTTAAGAATAGTAACTAAATAGGACTCACTATGGATCAAGACCAACAAACACCTCAGCAAAGATCAGAGCAGCCCGTAGACCAAATGCCAATGGCTCCACAACTGCCTACTACTCCGGCTACTCCAGGAATAGCAGCTGGTCAGCAGATACAGGAGAATACACCTGGAATGGAAGATAACTCTGGATCAATGCCTAAGAAGCGTGCTTTAGCTCTCATTGCAGTCATCGCACTAGTCGGAATTGCTTTTCTAATTACCCGATTACTTCGTTAGCTAAAAAAACTTCGCTTGGTTGATTTAGATTTAAATTCTTTTAGTAGTTCTTGTTGGTGCTTGCTTAGTTTTGTTGGTGTTACCACAATAACAGTTACAATATGCGCCCCTCTACTACTTCCCCTCATGTGAGGTACGCCATGGCTTGAAAGTTTAAAGTCAGTACCGCTCTGGGTTCCGGCTGGAACCTTCATGCGTATTGGGCCATCTACAGTTGCTACCTCGATTTCGGTGCCAAGAGCAGCATCTACCATTGGAACATTCACTTCACTTAGAATCAGGTCGCCTTCCCTTGTGAAATGTTTATGCGGCTTGACACGGATATGTACATAGAGATCTCCTTTTGAGCCTCGTGCGATAGCCTCGCCCTGCTCTCTCAAACGAATAGTTGCGCCGTCATCGATACCGGCCGGTATTTTCAGATTAATAGTTTGTTCCTTGCGGGCAGTACCTTTGCCATGACAGACCGTACATTCTTTTTCTGGTATTTTTCCAGAACCCTTGCATGAATTACAGACTGTTGCTTGCTGAATATCTCCAAACACCGTCCGAGTTACCCGCATGACCTGGCCACTACCCTTACATGTGTCACATGTCTTGAGATCGTGTCCAGGTTCAGCTGTTGTGCCCTTACAATGCTCACAGACGTCATCAATAGCAATCTTTATCTTTTGTTCCTTACCAAAAATACCTTCTTCAAAAGTCAGGTCGACTGAAGTTTCTACATCACGACCACGAGACTGCTGCTGACGCTGCTGACCGCCTCCGAAGAAACTGCCAAAGATATCGCCTAATCCTAGATCACCAAAATCGAAATTACCATTTTGTCCACCGCCGAATCCAGCATATGGATTACCACCATCGCTTGCCGCGCTACTGCCGACGCCAGCATGGCCAAACTGATCATATCGTTGTCGTTTACGATCGTCCTTTAAAACTTCATAGGCCTCGTTTAATTCTTTAAACTTAGACTCATCACCACCCGCTTTATCTGGGTGGTGCTCAATAGCTTTTTTTCTAAAGGCTTTTTTAATTTCATCGTCACTGGCAGTCTTACCGACTCCCAGCACGTCATAATAGTCGCGCTTGCTCATTGATGTTTATCTTAGCACTTGCATGGGTTTAGGTGCTAGCCTTAATGAAGTTTTATTTCTCGTCTTTATCGTCTTTATCGTCTTCGACAACTTCACCCTCTACAGGTTCATCTTTGTCTTTTGAGTCTTCGTCAGAGTTCTTTTCTGACTCTTCTTTGGCTGCAGCTTCGTACATTTTTGCACCGATAGGCATAATTGCATCAGATAATTCTTTTGCAGCCTTCTCTAGCGTATCCTTGTCAGCATCTTTGTCTTCAGCTACTTTTTTGGCTGTTTCAACTGCTGCATCAATAGCTTTTGCATCTTCTTCTGAAATCTTTTCTTTATTATCTGACTTCATCTTTTCAGCCTGATACATAGAACTGTCTAATTGGTTACGCGCATCAATTGATTCTCGCTTCTTTTTGTCTTCTTCGGCATGTGCTTCTGCTTCTTTAGCCATCTTTTCAACTTCTTCTTTAGAAAGACCGCTACTGCCCTGGATAGTTATAGATTGCTCTTTGCTTGTTCCCTTGTCTTTTGCTGAAACATTAAGGATTCCATTTGCATCTAGGTTAAATGTTACTTCAATTTGTGGCACTCCTCGAGGAGCGGCTGGGATACCATCTAGTACAAATCGCCCGAGACTCTTATTATCTGCAACAAATTCACGTTCTCCTTGAACAACATGAATTTCAACTTGATTTTGGTTATCTGCTGCCGTACTAAATACTTCGCTCTTACTACTAGGAATTGTAGTGTTTCGTTCGATAAGCTTCGTAGCTACACCGCCGAGTGTTTCAATGCCTAGAGACAAAGGAGTCACATCGAGCAGTAACACGTCCTTAACATCTCCCTGCAAGACTCCACCCTGGATAGCTGCACCGAT
>CALRBD010000032.1 GCA_943353855.1 uncultured Candidatus Saccharimonas sp. | reverse complement strand
GACTTAAAATCTGTCCCGGTAAAACGGTTGTGGGTTCGAGTCCCACCTCGCCCACCAATAGAAATATTTCCCTCTTCGTGAGGGATTTTTTTACGTCCTACAAAGATGAAATTACTCTCCATAAGTGGTATAATAGATAGAGATAAAACGTACTAAAAAACTCAATTTTGAGAGGGATTATAAAAACGAAAATGGTAAAAAAATCCAAAACTACTACTCCGAAAGTTGTACCAAAAAAACTAGAAAGTTCCCGACTTACTGACACTCCTCGAATACTTAAGAAACAAAAATATAATTCATTCAGGCTCCATAAAAAAATTAAACCTACACAGCCAAAAATAGGTTCAGCTTTCTCATATTTCAAAAAAAGCTTGGTACATATTAAACGCCACTGGAAGATTTTTGGAGGTATTACGCTAGTCTATGTTGTGCTTACAATTATCCTTGTAAGGGGATTTGGATCGGGTACTGACGTTGCCGACCTTAAAGATGTATTTAGCGAACTTTACGCTGGTCGTTTAGGTGGGTTGCTTACTGCCGGATCAATATTTGGTTTTATTGTTACTTCAAGCGGCTCAACTAATAGCAGTGAAGCTGGTGTCTACCAATCCATTGTCTTATTACTTGTCACACTTGCGACCATCTGGTCATTACGTCAAACACTATCAGGATCCAAAATACGCGTTCGCGACGCATTCTACAAAGGAATGTATCCATTAATTCCATTTATTGGGGTACTCTTTATAATTGGTTTACAACTTATACCGCTAGCTATCGCTGGTTGGTTATACGGAATTATCATAGCCGGTGGTGTAGCGACGACAGTTCTTGAAAAATCTCTTTGTATAATTATGCTATTCTTGCTTGCATTACTTTCGCTGTATATGATCATATCTTCAATATTTGCGCTATTTATAGTAGCTCTACCTGATATGACTCCAATAAAGGCTCTTCGAAGCGCGCGCCAACTCGTGCTTCATAGGCGTTGGATTGTTCTACGTAAAGTTATTGTGTTACCGATATTTCTATTGCTTGCGGCAGCCGGCATTATGTTGCCTATATTGCTCTGGGCTACAGACATAGCTGAATGGATTTATCTTTTCATATCACTTTTTGGCTGGATTCTTTGTATCTGCTATATGTATACTATCTACCGAGATTTACTCTATGAACAATAGCCCCAAAGATCGACTCAATATACTAAAAAAACAGATCGCCGAATTCTCATATGAGTATCATGTGCTCGATAAGCCATCTCAAAGCGATGCTGTATATGATGGCCTCATGGTTGAGCTTAAGGATATTGAATCTAAACATCCGGAACTTGTTACATCTGATTCTCCTTCACAGCGCGTTGGTAATGAAGTTAGCAAAGGATTTACTAGTGTAAATCATGTTAGTCGTATGCTAAGCCTCAATGACGTTTTTAGCGAAGATGATGTCACTGCTTGGATTGCTCGCATGCAGAAACTAATGCCTAGCCAGAAAAACTTTTCATTCTACGCGGATGTTAAGAAGGATGGGTTGGCCTGCTCTTTGATTTATATTGATGGCGTATTTAAACAAGCAGTTACTCGAGGGGACGGGTTTAAAGGCGAAGATGTCACCGACAATGTGCGGACCATATCTTCAGTTCCATTAAGACTTCGCAATGTTAAAGAAACTAATAAGTTTTTAACTGGTCGCCTAGAAATACGTGGCGAGATAGTAATGTATAAAAAAGATTTTATATCTCTTAATGAGCAAAGAGAAAAATCTGGCATGGAGTTATTTGCTAATCCTCGTAACACTGCAGCCGGCACAATAAGACAACTAGATAGCAAGCTGGTTGCTGCCCGCAAACTTCATTTCCTGGCATATGATATCTTGCCTGAAAATACACTAGATATTTCCACGCATCAGGAAGTCTATGAGCTCCTGTCCAGCCTAAGTTTTAAGGGGGCAGAATATGGTGCTCAGCTTACGGACGCCAAAGCAATATCAGAGTATATCCATAAGTGGTCACAAAAGCGCGCTAGCTTGCCATATGAGATTGATGGACTGGTTATTAAGATTGATCAACGAGACCTATATGATAAAGCAGGCGTCGTTGGAAAGAACCCTCGGGCTGCTGTTGCCTTTAAATTCCCAGCAGAGCAATCAACGACAATTGTTAAAGATATTTTTGTTTCAATTGGACGAACTGGGGCTGCAACTCCCGTTGCAATTCTTGCTCCAGTTAAAATAGCAGGCAGCACTGTGCAAATGGCTACATTGCATAACGATGCTGAGATCGCTCGAAAGGATATCCGTATTGGAGACACAGTCATTGTACATAAGGCAGGCGACGTAATACCTGAAGTAGTTGAGCCAATGATAAAAATGCGCACCGGCCACGAAAAGGTGTTCCATATGCCTACAAATTGTCCCGAATGCAATACGAAGCTTATAAAAGAAAAAGCCGGTGAGGCCATTTGGCGTTGTCCAAATTTGGGCTGTCCTGCAAGAAGCCAAAAGCATATTGAACATTTTGCCAGTAAAGGCGCTATAGACATTGAAGGTCTTGGCGAAAAGAATGTAGTTGCCTTGATAGAATCAGGCCTTGTAAAGGATCAGGCTGATATTTACGCCTTGACCTTTGAGCAAATCCGTAAGCTAGATAGATTCGCAGATATAAGTGCTCAGAAGCTTATAGATGCTATAAACGATAAGAAGAGCCCGCCACTAGAAAGACTTATCTTTGGACTGGGAATTAGACACGTTGGAATACAGACAGCAATTGACCTTGCAAATACCTTCCATTCTATTGAGGGATTGCAACAGGCATCTCTTGAAGACATTGCTGCAGTAAATGGTGTTGGTGATGTTGTTGCCGAATCTATTGTTGCTTGGTTTAGTGATCAAAAGAATCAGGGATTACTCGATAAATTCAAAAATCTCCATGTTATCGCTAAGCATGCCCGGAAGGCAAAGGGTCCATTATCTGGGCTTAAGTTTGCCATCACGGGTTCACTAACTGAAATGTCCCGCGACATCGCTGCCGATCAGATAAGAGGCCTAGGTGGGGTATTCCAGAGTGCACTTGGAAAAGATACCGATTATCTTGTTGTAGGCGAAAATGTTGGAGCTACAAAACTCAAAAAGGCTAATGAATATGGCACAAAACAATTAGACGAGAAATCGTTTATAAAGATGCTTGCCTAAAGCATTAGCATTGTCTACAGTATGTTTATGCGTCGACGATACTCTTTAAGAATGAACTGCTTTTCGCCTCCTGTAATGCTGGCCACTGCAATCATTGAATTTAGCTTAATGGTATACACGTTATATAAGTATGGTACGAAAAGTATAGGACGACTTGTTGCTTTAATGCTTTTATTGCTGGCAACATTCCAAATTGCAGAATATAACATTTGCGGCGGACTAGGATTAAACTCTCAATTTTGGTCACGCCTAGGATTTATGGTGATTGCCGTGCTACCTCCTCTTGGAATACACCTAAGCATGATGATAGCGAAGAAGGACATAAAGTGGTTTAGATACACAGCTTACCTTAGCGGACTTATTTGGGTAGCAATATTCGGACTAAGCGAAAGAGCATTTAGCGGATACTCTTGTGGAGGCAATTACATAATATTTCAGATTAGACAAAACTTCGGTGGAGCCTATATGCTTTATTATTATTTCTGGCTATTCGCGGCCATAGGGTTGTCTATATGGTTCATGAATAACGCAACTAAAAGACAGATGAAGAGCTTACTTCTGCTGATCATTGGTTATCTCTTATTTATAGTACCTACATCATTAGTAAACGGCATTAATCCAACGACCATTGAAGGACTACCTTCTATCCTATGCGGCTTTGCAGTCTTTTATGCTCTTTTATTAACTTTCGGAATACTTCCCAACGAACTTAAAACTAAAAAACGTCCAAAAAAGAAATTGACAAAATAGGCAAACCGCTTATGATAGAACTATATCGTGCGTACCGCG
>CALRBD010000031.1 GCA_943353855.1 uncultured Candidatus Saccharimonas sp. | reverse complement strand
GTAATTGATCCAGTAGCTTATTAATCTGATAGATAAAATCTCTGAAGTGCTGATTGAAATCTGTAGAGCTTGAAATTTTAGATATATCTTTAATAATTTGGCTTAGCTGAACTATTGTTACAGCGCTAATTAGAAATACTGGGATAATAAAAACTAAAAGGCTAATAAGAAATGTTACATTGGCTGCTATGTTTTTTCGCTTTGTTTTGCGCAATATGTAGTCGTATATAGGATAGAATATGAACGAGACTATCGCGGCAACAGCCAGAAGGCCTACGTAATTCCTTAAGAACAGCACACCAACAATTAGGGCAATAATGACCGCAATAGATAGAGCTTTTTGTTGGGGCTTAGTAAAGACTATTTTCGTGTGATGCATTATTTTTCCTCGTATTTTTTAATCCGACGGCGAGCAATAGTTCCCTTAAGCAAGATATTAACGAGGGATGCAATAATTGCTACTCCAATTAATAGGTATAGACAGGTAAATAGTTTTCCAAAACTAGTTTTTGGTGCAATATCTCCATATCCTACGGTCGTGAGACTGACTACGCAGAAATAAAATGAATTAACCCAGGACCATTTTTCAATTGCATGGTATGCCCATGTTCCAAATAGTAGGGTAAAGAGTGCGACTGCTGAAATTAGTCTAAATCGTTTTACTGTTAATTTTGCTTCTTCGAGATTAAATGTTGGATCCATACCTGTAAGTATACAGCAATAATGCCCTTCTCTTTTTACTACTTATTAGCTAGTTCTTTTAGATCTTTAATTATTTGAGCGGCGTGTGTTACAGGGTTTACTCCGAGGTACTCCTTGGCGATATATCCATCGGGGTTAATTAGATATGTATTCCGCTTTATGCTTCCTTTGGTCATTCCTAGGATAGTCGTTTCTTTCCATGATCCGTAAGCTTCTATTGTGGTATGTTCGCTATCGCTAAGTATCGTGAAATTAATATTATGTTTTTTCGCAAAATTTGCATGACTCGCTACTGAATCTTTGTTAATTCCTACGACAACTGCATTTCCGTATTCGGCAATTGCATCTCTTTCGTCCCTAAAGTTACAAGCTTCTTTAGTACATCCTGGAGTATTATCTTTAGGATAAAAATAAAGAACTATCCAACGCCCGGCAAATTCTTTTAGCGTTCTTATCTTGCCTGCTTGATCCGGTAGTGAAAATTCTGGTGCTTTTTTCATATCTTTCTCCATTATATTTTATCTTTCTGCTATAAATATACTATGAATACACTACTACATGCAGACGATTTCAAAAAAGTACTCTCTAGTTATGAAATGTCTACCGAATCGAAAGAGCTACTCGCTAAAACAAAGTTTGTAATGCTTTCTGCAATAAGTGCATCTGGACGCAATACTATCATTGAAGAACTTCTCAAAACAGGTCAGTTCTATCCGGTAGTATCAGATACAACGCGAGAAAAACGTATAAATGATGGTATTGAGGAAGAAAATGGTAAGCAATATTGGTTCAGGAGTGAAGAAGAGGTTTTGGAGCGATTGAACCAAGGTAAATATATCGAAGCAGCTTTAATACATGATCAGCAAGTATCTGGCCTAAGTATTGAGGAATTCGAAAAAGCATCTCAAGCAGGGAAGATTGCTATCAGTGACCTTGAAGTGCAAGGAGTCGACGTTATTATGAAAGCTAGTCCAACCAGCATTCCTATTTTTGTTGTTCCTCCAAGCTATGATGAGTGGATGAAACGCTGGGCCAAGCGCGGCGTTATCACAGATACCGAAAAGCAGCATCGCATAGAAAGTGCCCGCAAAGAATTACATACAGCATTACATACAGGTTATTACCATTTTGTAATTAACGATGCTTTGCCAGAAGTCGTGCAAGATATTATAGACATCGCTGTAAATAAAAGAGTTAAAGATAAAGAAATTGCTGCTCGTAGCGTAGCAGAGAGAATATTAGACAGGCTCCAGTAGGGGCAATTTGGCAGTCATTGACGTTAAGTGCTAAAATAGAGCCATGTTAAGCGATAGACAACAACGAGTACTTCAAGCGATTGTTGAGCAATATGCTGAAGTAGCAAGCCCCGTAGGCTCTACGCTTATGGCAAAATTATTTTCCGTATCCTCAGCTACAATCCGGTCTGAAATGTCCATTCTGGAGCGCCAGGGATACATCATGCAGCCTCATACTAGCGCCGGTAGAATACCTACCGACAAAGGGTACCGATTCTACGTAAATAACTTGAGCATTAATCAGCCTGAAACTGTTGCAGAACGCCGGGCCGAAAAGGCTCTAGCAACTCGTGTAGTTAATGGAGGCATGAGTGACCAGATTATTAAGAATGCAGTAGACACGCTAGTGGATCTTACTCACAATCTTGGATTAGCAACAATTGGAGACCAGTTATATATGAGCGGCCTATCTAATCTTTTTGGGCAACCAGAATTTATAAATAATGAACAGGTTCGCGAAGTAGCTCGTCTGCTAGATAATCTAGAACCATGGCTTTACGAAGCCGCGCCGAACGAACCATTGAGTGTCTACATTGGACAAGAGAATCCCGTTGGACGTAGTGCAGGGTGCTCACTGATCGTCAGCCGTTTTCGCAGTAACTATAGTGACAGCAGCTACATCGGCGTCCTAGGGCCTACTAGACAGAGCTATAGAGACGTTATGATGTTAGTTCGTAGGACAGGTGAAGCATTAGAGGAGGCATTATATGGCTAAAGAACAAGTAAAACCAACACCATTACCAAAAGAACCAAAAGTAGACCACACGGCTTTACTACGTGAAGAGGTTGAAATGCTCACTGAAGCAATTCAGCGAGAACGTGCTGACGCAATGAATATGCGTCGCCGTCACGATGAACAAATAATGAATCTTAAATCAACACTAAAGGCAGACGTAGTTAATGACCTACTGCCTGTTATTGATAACTTTGAACGAGCATTGAAGCATGTACCGGAAGAGCTTAAGGAAAATGACTATGTTAAAGGTGTACAAGGCGTTGTAGCGCAATTCGATAAAACACTAGCCGACATGGGAGTGAAGCGGATACAAACAGTAGGCCAGGATTTTAACCCTCATTTTCATGAAGCTGTCGGCATCGAAGATGGGGAGGGTGATAAAGAAATTGTTTCTGAAGAGCTTCAGGCTGGATACCAGATCGGCGATACAGTTATTCGCCACGCAATGGTAAAAGTAACGAAACAATAAGTAGTAATTTGGCACTCTTGACACTAGACTGCCAAATTTATTATGATACAATTGTATTAGCACTCAATATGCTAGTCTGCTAGCCTACTGCGTACTAAATACATTGATAATAGATAATAAATAATTGGAGAATATAAAATGGGTAAGATTATTGGTATCGATCTCGGTACAACCAACAGTGCAATGGCCGTAATGCAGTCAGGTAAGCCTGAGATTATTGCAAATAGCGAAGGAGCACGAACTACTCCTAGCGTTGTAGCTTTCAATAAAAATGGTGAGCGTCTTGTTGGCCAGGTAGCACGTCGTCAGATGGTAACGAACCCAGCTAACACAATCTACGAAGTTAAGCGTCTTATTGGTCGAAGCTGGGAAGATAAAGAAGTACAGCGCGACATTAAGCTCATGGGCTATGAAATGGTCAAGAGCGGCAAAAGCGTAAAAGTAAAGATGGGCGACAAAGAATATAGCCCTGAAGAGATGAGCGCTATGATTCTTAGCAAGCTCAAGGCTGATGCAGAAAGCTTCACAGGTGGCCCTGTCACAGAAGCCGTTATCACAGTTCCAGCATATTTTGACGACTCTCAACGTCAAGCAACTAAAGATGCTGGTAAAATTGCTGGCCTTGAAGTAAAAAGAATTATAAATGAGCCAACTGCTGCTGCACTTGCTTATGGACTCGATAAGGGAAGCAATAAAGATGAAAAGATTGCCGTATTTGACCTTGGTGGTGGTACATTTGACGTTTCAATCCTTGAGCTCGGAGACGGTGTTTTTGAAGTAAAGAGCACGAATGGCGACACTCATCTTGGTGGTGCTGACTTTGACCGTGTAATTGTTAACTATCTAGTCGAAGAATTTAAAAAAGACAGTGGCGTAAATGTTATTAATGATAAGGCTGCCATGCAGCGACTTCGTGATGAAGCAGAGAAAGCTAAAATTGAGCTCTCTACGACTAATGAGGTGGACAT
>CALRBD010000030.1 GCA_943353855.1 uncultured Candidatus Saccharimonas sp. | reverse complement strand
TTCATCAATGATTTCTGGTTTTGCTCCAAGCCTTTTGGCGAAAAGAGGAAACAGTTTTTTTATTTCTTTATCATCATCTATAACCTCACCCGTGCCTTCAAAGTAAATTGCTGAAGGATACTCTTCAAGTGAATGCTGCTTTACGATATTACCTGCTACATAGGGATTTTTCATAAGCTCTTTACTGTGCCTACGAGAGGGCAGAGAACGCCAATATAGATTAAGACCTTCATCATATACAAAATGTACTTCACAAACCCAAGGCTTATTTTCCGAAACGGTTGCAAGCGACATGTGAATAGAATTATCAATAAGTTCTCGGACGATGTTTTCAATATTAGGATTCATGCCAACATTATATCATTTAATAAAAAAAGACCCCTGAAACAGAGGTCAAAATACTTATGGTAGCCCACCTAAATTCGAATTGGAACCTTATCCTTTCAGAGTTGTCTCGCTGGCTGCAGCTAAGCAGGGATGTAACAGTAGTTACTTACTCAATCACAGGGGGCTAGAACCTAGACAGTCATTATAAACTACATTGACTAACTAAAAATACTTCTTTATCCTCGGAGCCATCATCCATACAAGGATTTCTCCACCCAGGTGTTTTGGACGGGTCATTAAAGTCATAACTCTTACAAATCTTGTCGTACTCTGGGTCGTCATTCCATTTTCCATCTGGTCCTTTTAAAGATTGACACTCAATAGTCATACCTACATGATTTTTACTCGTAAGGATGCTTAGTGCCAGTGATGGACGTGGAAGAAAAACAAGTGATATTCCTAGAGTAATTAATCCAACAGTAACTGCGAAAGCATTCTTTTTGAATGAAATAGAATGAGGGCGTTTCACTATCATCCGTATCAATGCAGTCATTAGAATAATTATGAGCGCCATACATACAATAGTTGCAGCTGCTTTGACTTTATCTCCAGTATTACTACCCACCTGCTCCAAAGGAAATCCATAGCCGGGTTGAATAAGAGCAGCTTCTTCTTTAGTAATGCCCGAATGTTTTAACCATGCGGCTACTTCGGCGCCTTCAAGCTCCTCTACAAGTACAAAAGTGTTGGTTTTGTTAATTTTGTGAGCCAAACTGTCATCCCCAGAAGATGCCATAAGTGAACCTACTGCACAGTAAGTACCATTTTCATCAATGAATATTGGTGTTCTGAGGTCAGGACGTCTCGTGTTTTTTGGGAATACTCCATTGCGCCAATACCCATGAAGGTTACTAAGTGTTATTTGACGCTCAGCACAGCTTCTCTTGGTGAGCAAGAGCCGAAGCTCGGTAAGTGCCAGGTGTGCTTGGATGTGCAATCGTTCAGCAGAGGTAGAGAGTTTGCTGTTGCTAGCGATTGGTTTAGATAATAGTTTTTGTTTTTTGCGTAAAAATGACTTCATATTTCGATTATAGCATCAGACCAAGAAAGACTCGAACCCAAACAACAGGGTTAAGTAGTGAGCGCAAAGAAATAGAGACTGGTTTTGGAACCAATCTCTTTCTGTTATTTTCACTTGGTAGCGGGGGCAGGACTCGAACCTGCGACCTTGTGGTTATGAGCCACACGAGCTGCCACTGCTCTACCCCGCGATATTGTCTTTTTGAGACTTGCTCAAAAACTTAACTTATCATAACAGAACAGGGGTGGTATTGTCAATAAAGCAAAAGGCACTCCCCATAAAGAAGAGTGCCTTCGTGACTAGTAAAAATTACCAGCTACGTTGACGGAATGAACCGCCATTGCCACCACCGTTGCCGCCGCCGTTTCCACCGAAGTCTCGACGAGGTCGATCTTCTTTAGGACGTGCTTCGTTAACAGTAATAGCGCGACCACCGAGGTCAGAATTGTGAAGAGCTTTTTCAGCTGCTTTTCCTTCTTCATCGTTTTCGAACTCAACAAAGCCGAAGCCCTTGCTGCGTCCTGTGTCGCGATCCTTGACTACTACAGCAGATGCAATTGCACCGTGAGCGCCAAAGATTTGTGCGAGCTCATCATCAGAAGTACTGAATGGTAAGCCACCAACAAAAAGTTTGTACATGTAATTTGTTTCCTTGTTTTTAACCGCTAGGTACGACCTTTACCTTATTGAACTTTGCTATCGAGCGATCTGCTTTTGTGGTTATAAACCAAGAAACATCTACATCGAACTTTTTATGCCAAGAACAGATAAGAACCTGCACCCTTAGTAAAGCATAAAACGCTGAGATATCAAAGCTAATAAAAAACTAACTTGACATATTTACAAACTTATGTATAATAGTAAGCGTATCAAAGATACAAAAACAACAAAAAACAAAAAGGAAAAAATAACATGAAATCATTCAAAAAACTAGCATACGAACTCTTACCGACAGATAACAGCGCAATAATAGAGTTCGACGACTTGCTAAAATAATAGAACTTATACAACATAAATAACTCCTCTAAAGCAGAGGAGTTATTTTTTTTATTGCATATCATCAAGCAGGCGAGAGTTGATCTTTTCACCTAGTATTTGAACTGTATGAGTAGCAAGAGAATCATAACTAACTCCAGCGTCTAATTGTATATCTGAATTATGAAGATGCTCGCTGTTCTCAGGATCTTCGCCGTATTCAGAAAGAGCTAACTCCCAGGTATTCTCTCTAGCGGCAATCCTGTAGTCATTCCATGTATTTTCAGATGCATAAGGATTTCTTATCTGTTCTCTTACGTAGTTGTTAGAATGCTTGTCGTCGTTGTTGTCTAACATAAATCTTTCCTTTGCGACATCTATTGGAACAATAAGGCCAATGGAAAGGGCACCAAGCTTTTTCCTCATATATCGTGCGTCGTCTGAATTACGAATAGCATCAACTATAAATATTCCATTCTCTAGCTTTTGTAGCTGCTCAAGGATGGCGGGACCATTGCCGGCTTCACGTTCACGACGATGGTAATTCTGCATACCTTCTACAGTACTACTTCCTTTGTAGCCGTGTTGAGACAATAGCCAACGCATAGGGATTGTTCTTACTGACCTATAAAGGGCAGAGAAAGAGGGATCTATCTCGCCGGGTCTTATACTATCTAGATATTGTGCGAGAGTCGTCTTGCCGCTTCCAGGAAGTCCCGATAAAGTTATGAAAAATCTATTTGATGTATTTTCAGGGCTCATACGGTTATGATACCTTGAAACAATAAGATTTTAAAATCTATTTAGCGATTGTCAACTACTTCGTACTTCGCTTACTAACTGAAACA
Organism: uncultured Candidatus Saccharimonas sp.; assembly: GCA_943353855.1. Lineage (GTDB taxonomy): Bacteria > Patescibacteriota > Saccharimonadia > Saccharimonadales > AWTP1-31 > CAJAXB01. The sequence goes on along the minus strand of CALRBD010000030.1, from coordinate 1,365 downwards.
GTAACCGCCACACGATACTTGAGTCTTGGCATACTCACAACTCGTATGTGATGTAGGAACGTATACTTAACATCTGGATCTGCTGCACGCAAAGGCTTCTTATGTGCCCTATAGTCTAAGTATAGATATGAAGTAACAGCAATAATAACTCCAACTAGTAGTGTAGAGCTAATACCTATTGCACCTGTTTCAGCTAGCTTCTGGGCTACAGTTGAGCTAGTGCCTGTAGTAGCTCCCAAGACGAAGGCTACTTGAATAGAAGTTTCAGCAGCCTCAGTTGGGCTTGTAGAAATTACGCCAGGGAAGCCATCAGTTGGTATCGTGGCCTCTACCGTGTATGTATTAGGATCAATTATATCTATACTCTGCGTGTCAAAGGATTCCCCAGTAGTTGATGCATATATTTTTTGAAAGTCGGAAGTCTCGATATAAGCAATTGTTCCGGCTGTTAACTGGATTGTTGACAATACAGAACCATCGTCCGTACTTAGTACTTTAATTTTATCTGCATCACCTGATCCAAAAGCACCAGCGAGAAATATCTTTTTGTTATCGAGGGAAATAATAGCATTTGATGTAGTAATACCAGTGTTCCAGGTTTCCACAAGACTCGTGTCGCTCAATTTATACTTCAATACCTGTGGACCATCTATACATGGCACGAAGAAGTAAGGATATGCATCTTGAGAAAAGGTGACAGTAGCAGCTGCACCACAGCCTAGGGTTACTGTGTTTACTACAGAAAGCGTATCTGGATCTATAATTTTTAGGTTTCCTGCCAGTGTCGGGACGTATAGCAGTCCAGAAGGAGCTTTAGTAACCGTAAAGAATTGCTCTCCAATACTAATATCTTGCTGCCAGGTGTTGGTTGCAGTATCTATTACTGAAATAGAGGAAAGCGCTACGTTAGCAGAAAAATATAGGGAACCAGAACTATTGAAGGCACCCTTACCGGCCTGAGGGTCAGCTGGGTATGAACCGCTGACTGTAACGGGCGCACTAGCGCTTGATGAGTCAAACTTAGCAGGCAATACTGCGGCTGCTAAAGGGTTTCCTGTGTAAAACGTACTGTTGACAGGGGAAGGAACGAGAATAAAAGGATTCGATCCAGCAGAATCTATAGGCCAGCCACCACCACCAGGATTTATTACATTATCGCTAATACGTAAACGGTTAACCGAAAAAGTAGAAAAGTCTGTTGTTGCAAAATACCCATACTCTGGGTTCTGTATAGCCTTTGCAGTAAGACTAATATTTCCTGCCGGTAATGACGTAGCAACACTCCAATTTCCAGAACCATCTGAAATAGTCTGAGCAAATCCAACACCACCACTAGACAATACAACAGTTGTATTTGGTGTAGCT
>CALRBD010000029.1 GCA_943353855.1 uncultured Candidatus Saccharimonas sp. | reverse complement strand
TTTCTAAAAACATTCGTAAAAAATAAACCATTTACAATAATTGTTGGAGATCATGCACTTGAATACCAGAGCATAATACTAAGTAACGTAGGAAAAATGTCAAAAGTCCTATCATTGTCTAAAACGGCAAAAGTAGATGACGGATTATTCGAGATATTCACCTCAGATGCCAATGTCGTTAAACTGATGAGTTCTCTTGTTAAGTCGGTTGCAGGGATCATGGCACATGAAGCGCGAACTAAAACATATTCGTGCATCACGACAAATCCTCTCAATATTCAACTAGATGGTGAAATATTCACTATAGATGCAGATAGTGAAATACAGATCAAATCATGCCATAAAGCTCTGCACTGCGTTATCTAGATTTGTGTTTATATCAGGGCAGCATTACAATAGCAAATAACGCTAAACTACGGCGTAAAAAGGTATTGCTTAAAATACAAAAGTATGTTAAAATATGCACTAGTAAAAATGATTAAACAATAAGAGCAGGGAAGTTATTGTAATGGTTTCAAAAAAGGTCTCAGAGAAAGAAATTATCGGGCGAGCTGAATCAATGGACTTTGTTGATTTGGCTATTCTTGGCGTACCTGCAAAGACCGATACTGGGGCCTTTAGATCATCTGTACACGCCTCAAGCATTAAACTTAATGACGACAATACCCTTAGCTTCAACCTATTAAAAGGCCATCCATCCTGCAATTACGAAGTAGAGCGTATAACTACAAAGAGATTCTCTCAAATTGAAGTAACTAATTCATTTGGTAATCGAGAAAAACGTTATGAAGTAAAGTTACGTGTACGTCTTGGGACTAAAACTCTACTAGCTAGCTTTAGTCTTGCAGATCGAAAGAATAATGTATACCCTATCCTCATAGGGCGTAAATTATTGAATAATGATTTTATTGTTGATCCAGCCATCACTGGCATTAACCGTAAAGAACTTAAAAAGCAATTAGGAATTGACCTGCCTCACGATGAGGAAGAAAGAAGTTAAATATGAACATTGCAATCTTATCTCGCGGAGCAGGAAACTACTCAACAAAAAGACTCAAAGAAATAGCTATTGAACGCGGACACAATGTTCGTGTGATCAACCATGCTGAATGTTATGTTACGGTTGAAAAAAGCCGTCCTGTTGTTCGATATCGAGGTGAAGACCTTACTGACATTGATGCAATTATCCCTCGAATCGGACAAAGCATTACTAAGTATGGTACGGCTATCGTGCGACAATTTGAAATGCAGGGTGTATATACGACTGTTAGTTCTATTGCTATCAATCGATCTCGAGATAAGCTTCGTTCTATGCAAATCCTTGCACGCGCAGATGTTGGAATTCCAAAGACTGTGTTCGCAAGAGAGACAACTGATCTAGATGACGTTGTAGAGCAGGCTGGTGGTGCGCCACTGATTATTAAAGTTGCACGTGGGACACATGGCAACGGTGTTGTATTAGCTGAAACAAAGAAAGCTGCTCAGGCGGTAATGCAGGCCTTCTATGTAGAAGGAGTAAACTTCTTAGTACAGGAATTCGTTCAAGAATCGGCTGGTACGGATATTCGTGCTTTTGTTGTTGGCGGCCGAGTTGTGGCAAGCATGAAACGACAGAGTCTTGACGATGACTTTAGGTCTAATCTTCACCAAGGTGGTGAGGGCACTATTGTTAAGCTTACTGACGAAGAACGAAAAACTGCTCTTCGTGCTGCTAAAGCAATGGGTCTTTCAATCTGCGGTGTTGATATGATGCGATCCGATAGGGGACCACTTGTACTTGAAGTTAATCCAAGCCCTGGTTTTGGTATCGAAAAAGTTACAGGACGCAACGTAGCTGAAAAAATAATCGAATATATTGAACAAAACGCAAAAGCAAAACGCCGCAAAGACCGCATTGGCGCCTAATAACACGCACTATACCTAGTAGACCATGCTAGAATAGTGGTATGAATCCGCTTATTCTTATTGCCTTAATAGCTATAGTGCCTATTGCCCTGATGCTTTTATTTCGCACGAAGGCAGCGCTGGTTTTTATGGCGCTTTGTGCAGGCAGTATCTTAGCTACTTTTTCCAGTAAGGCAGTCCTTGATCTTACTCAGATGTTCTATTCAAACTATAGCTACGTAGCAGAATCTTTCGTACTCATTACGCTTCTATTACTCCCTGCTTTGCTAACGATTGTGCTACTACGACGAACTGTCACAGGTCCAACATTCATAATTAATATTGTTCCAACGATTTTGACGGGAGTGACAGTGTTGTTGCTCGTTGTTCCACTATTGCCTCCGGGTGTCCGATTTTCAATTTTTAAGACAGAAATATGGGGCCAATTGGTACAGTATCAGGGAGTTATTGTTGGTGCGGCAGTATTTATGAGTTGTCTGCAGCTTTGGGCTAGCAGCAAAGGCCTGAAACATAAGAAGCGACATAAGTAATCAGTAAGACATTAACCAATTACGACTTCAACGTGTTAGTCTATGCAAAGTATGAGCAATCTATAATAAAAGGACATCAATGGTAGAAATTTCTGTTAAAGAAGACAAGCTCATTATAAATGTAAAGGGAATAACAAAAATTTTCTCACTGCGGAGCGAATTGACCATAGATATTAAAAATGTAGTTAGCGTAAAGTCAACTTTGGGCGCCATGAAGATGCCAAAAGGACTACGAGCTCCAGGTACTGCAATCCCTGGCTTATTTTATGCTGGAACTTTTTATAGCGGCAGCGATAAGGTTTTTTGGGACGTACGGCACGCCGATAAGGCAATTGTTATCGAACTTAAAAACGAAAACTTTAAGCGCCTTGTCGTCGAAGTTGAAAATCCATCCGATACAGTAGCAATGATACAAAATAAAATTTAAGACTACTGTCACTTATTGGTGCAGCCAGCTATTCACTAGGAAGAACGTCCGCCTCAATTTGACTCCACACAGCCTCTATTAGCTGAAGCTGTCCAGCATCTTTTGGTGCGGTACTAGAATGGCTATTGCTATCAAATGTGTCAATGTAAAGACCACCTGAGGAAATAACCTTTGAACTAATATACGACCTATCCGGCAAGGTTTCAGCAAATGAAGCTAACTGGCTTGATCCCGAACCGCTATAGCCTTCTACTGGACCCGATACCATTAGTTCTTGTGGACTATCGACAATTTCAGTAACTTTACTTTTTTCATCTATTATCACAAGAGTACGATCACCTGTTTTTTCATCAATATGGAAATACACGCCAGGAGGTCTGATTTTCTCAGTTAACATATTAAACTTTGCATCAGCTGACGGATCATCTATAACGCTCCTACTTATACCAGGCTCGTTTATAATTTCGGAACCATTAAGAGTTTCATTTCTGGACTGCAATTCCGCGACCGTGTCCAGCAGGCTACTTATAGAGTTTACTAAGTTATCTCTTGTATCCTTGTACTCCTGCGTTCTATCTTGCTCGCCCTGTTTGCGCATACCGTTACTAGGGATATCTTTTCCATCATGATCATTCATATGCCTAGTATAGCAAACAAAAAAGTCTACACTTCCGGACTCATCGATTATATGTTTTAGATTTTGAACAAGGAAGTAAATCATATGCTTTGTTGAACTACTTGATTACAGGTCAAAGCAACACCAGTTCAATATCCACAGCCGAAAGGAACTATGCTTTCGAAGTCTTTATGCTATACTCAGCGCACAGAGACCTTTTGGAGTATCTAGAATAAAAATTTAATAACTTAGCGAAACAACAAGGAAATAACTAATGCTCTATCGTAATTTAAAAAATCAAGCAAAACAATTCTTAGGAAATTATAAATCCAAAAATCCAGCAACATTCGCCGCTGCTCAACAATCAATTGGCGGACTGCTAATACTGGACGGCTTTATTGGCATAGACAATCCATTCGGGGGTAAAAAACGTAGTGGTATCTTTGGCTCCCTGATTGGTATTTTCATAGGAGTGGTATTTATTGCTGGATCAGGCTTTATAGGAAGCGTCATGGGCATTAATAAGCTAACTGCAACTTCTACGGCTACGGTGGTTAGCGTAAGCCAGCCTTCTTATACAAGCACAGACAATACTAACAGCTCTAACAGTGGTTCATGTACTGTCCAAGCGAAGTATTCAGTGAGTGGTAAGGAATATTCACAGACGGCTAAAAGTGGGTCTAGTAGCGCTTGCTCATTAGCTCAGGGACAAACAATCAACATTAACTACGATCCGAACAGCCCCGGGGCATTCGCATACGATCTTGATTCAGCTAAAACTGCCCTCAAAATATTACCTATCATTGGAGTATTAGTAGTAGTTTCTAGCTTAGTAACCTTTACTATTCGCTTATTAAGCATCATATTTGGATGGAAGCTACTTAAAAGCGGTCGTGCAATGGCTAAGACATTACCGGCTGGGACTAACATATCCACTATAAAGGGTGAAATAAGTCAAAACTTTGCTAAATCAGTATTTGGTATGGGAGACAACGATAATCACCCATCTACACCAAAACCACAATCTAAGAAGAAACTACAAAAATAGTTAACTAATTAGTTTAAATCGCCAATTACTAATTTATCAATATGCCAAGTACTACAAGGCCTTGTGAGGTGACCCATAGTGCACCTGATAGCATAAGAGGTTTGTCCTTTTGCATGATGCCGTATGCAAACCAAATTATTGAAGTCATAGTGTAAAAAGCCCAGGTTATAAGTGA
>CALRBD010000028.1 GCA_943353855.1 uncultured Candidatus Saccharimonas sp. | reverse complement strand
TATGTTCATCAAATCCGAGAATTATGCGCTGTAACTCTTTTGATCGGCCGGGTTTTAGCTCAGTGTGTAAGACTAGTGTTTTGCATACCGGAATTGATATCCTACTAAGATCTTCATCAGACTGTATAGTAGTTATCTTGCCGACTTTGAGCGATATTGGAGCCTTACTTCCCTTTGATATTTCTGGATCGTTTTGAATATGAGACGGTAGTTGCCGAAGAAGTGAGCGAAATTCTAATTTCTCTAATTGCTGGGCAATTTTTTCAGCCTTATAGTGGCGACCGTCTACTTCATTTAAGTTAAGTTTTATAGGGGCGTCTGTCCAAATTGCAGCTAATTTTTTACTAAGGTAAGCAAGATCTTTGCCGGCCTCAAGTTTTTTAGCGAGACTAGCCTTAACCAAGGGGAGATTATCATAAATTCCGTCTAGGGATTTGAATTGAGTCAATAATTCTAATGCACCTTTTTTGCCAATTCCAGGTACTCCGGGAATGCTGTCCGAACTATCTCCCATTAGTGCCTTATAATCTAAAAATTGCTCGACTTTTATACCGTACTTAGCTTCAAAGCTTTCTGGGTGAAACAACTCGATATTACTCAAGCCTGTTTTTAGCGCATAAACCTGAACATGTCCGTCAATAAGCTGCAACATATCCATATCACTTGTGACTAGAAGTGTTTCAATTCCTTTTTCAGTAGCCTGAACAGATAATGCACCCATGATATCATCAGCCTCATAGTCATCGAGTTCATAAAGTGGCCATCCAAAGGCATCAAGCAGTTCGTGCAATAGTGGTATTTGATCATAAAAATCAGCTGGTGGGGGTTTACGTCCTGATTTATAAGCTGGGTACATTTCGAGCCGCTTGCGAATATTCGTTTTAGGCTTATCCCAAGCAACACAGACATAGTCTGGGTTAAGGCGTTTAATGACTTCCAGGGCCATTACTGCAAAACCGTATACTCCACCAGTTGGAGTACCGTCTTTAGTGCTTAAATTTGGCATCGCGTAATAACCTCTATAAAATACTGATTTTCCGTCAATAATTACGAGTTTTTTGCCATTTTTTTCTACCATAGTTAATAGTATACGCTATGGCCTAAAGCTTAAGTATTGCTTAAGCTTCTGCTTTTAAGAGGATCTTGGATTAATCAGGTTTTCGTAAGATTCTAGTATCCGATAAGGGTCTGCTTCAGTTCTTGAACGCAATTTTGTGACTGCTGTTGAAGTGTCAAGGAGTGATTTAAGAAAGCGATTTACTGTAAATATACCGTCTTGATATGAACGGCGTGTCATCTGAACTAGTGATATTGGAGTATCTGAGCCCGTTCGACCGCCAATGAATCCTAGGGCTGCTTGTTCTTGATAAGTATACCTTTCAAGCGCATGGTTACGAACGTACATACTTGCGATATAAAGTTTTCCTAAACTTCTTGCAGCTTGCTCTCTTTGTTCGGTAAGATGAACCGGATTCTCGGTAGATTGATATAAGTAATCGAGGTAATCATCGCTTTGATCAATATCAATATTTATAAAACCATGCAAATAGCTCACGGAGCTACTAAGATCTTCTATACACTGGTTCTTTGACGTTTCAATTTCCATATTTCTCAATATGTCACCGAAAGCTAAACTATGCAAGCAGTAGCATTTTATATTTATTCAGTGTTTTTATAGATGAAATCTTAATCAGTGAGCAATTCACGTAGCCATTCAACTTCGCGTAACTTGTTTAATGCAGATCGCTCGATTTGTCGAACTCGTTCCCTGCTAACAGGAGGGTCTAGTACATCAGCAATTTCTTGAAGGGTATGATTCTCTTCAGTTAAATTCATACCGAAGCGTTGTTCAATTACAAATCGTTCTCTATCATCTAGTCCTGCTTCTTCAAATGCGGTATCAATTTCACTATTAAGTGTTTCTTTAATTACAATTTCACCAATGCTCTTTGCACTAGAGTCGATCACTGTATCTTCTAGTGTATATCCCTCTTTGTCACCTTTTTCTTCATTAAGATATTTAATCTTCTTAATTCCTATCGTACTACGCGCTTTTTTTACTACGCCAACTTTCCATCCAAGGAATTCTGCAATAGCCTCATCTGTTGCTTCATCGGAATTATTAAGCAATTCGTTTGCAGCTTGCGATATTTGATTATGACTTGTTTGGACTTGATTCGGTAATCGGATAGCAGATCCGCTGTTTTGATAGCCCCTCGTGATACCTTGCCTTATCCACCACGTAGCATATGTACTAAATTTAAAACCTTTTTCAGGATCAAACTTTTCAACTGCTTTAAATAATCCGCCGTTTCCTTCTTGTATTAGATCGAGCAGATCAAGCCCGTTCCCGAGATATCTTTTAGCGATACTGACAACAAGGCGAAGATTGGAATTAATCATCTTTTCCTTCGCTAGTTTACCCTGTTCGTTTAAATCTTGAAGTGCAATGATAGATTCTTCTTCAATATCTGCATACGGATCCTTTTCAAAAATTTCGTCAAGCTGTTCAGCAGCTTGATTCCCTATAATGTAGGCTGTCGCCGTCTCGTATTCTTCTTCTCGGGTCAATAAGGGATACTTACCAATTTCTTCCAAATACCTTCTGACGGGATCATCTGATATAAACCGTTCAGTTTCATAAGTTGCCTGTGTCATAGAATTTTTATTCTACAATGTTTATACATCTATTGCAAGATGAGCGTGCCCGCTTTCCAGATGACATGTCGTTTTTTAGGCTTAACTTTCATTGTAAAAACAATCTCGGGATTACTGCGAATACTCTCAGCTGTCCAGTTATACATGTCAACTGCAGTCTGGAGTGGCACACGAAGACGTTTTGGAATATATCGCATTCCCTTGTCTGCTTCATTCTGCCAAGTATCGTAATGATCGAGCTGGGCACTCATAAATAGAGCGAATGCATGTGGGTTTTCCTGAGTGGACTTTTTTGAAAGGTTTTTTAAGCCAAACTTCTTAAGTTCTTCTTGCGGAAAATAGCATCGTCCTAAGTCATTATCTTCCTGGATGTCACGTATAAAATTAATATACTGCATTGCTCTACCCTGCATCTTCGCATACTCCAATGACTTATCAGGAAGCCCCATAATCTTAGCCATCATTAGTCCAATGACCTCAGCTGAGCCATACATATACCAGATGGTGTCTTTCATTGTCTTGTAGATTCTTTTATCTAAATCTGCTTGCATTGCATCAAGGAAAGACTCAACCCATGCAGTGTCAAAGTCATACTTACGGGTAACGAACACAATATTTTTAATAACGCGCTCATCGATTGAGTCTTTATCTGTTGTAGCCGTATCAAAATTCAGATCTTTTATTGCCGTCTCCCAGCGCTTTCGTAGCCCTAGAAACGCTTTTTTGTTCGCAGGTATTACATCGACATAATCATCTGCAATTCGAACAAAACTATAGAGCCTAAAAACGTCATCCTTAATTTTTTTAGGAAAAAAAATAGAGCTGAAATAATAGGTTGTACTTCCTCTACGAAAGATATCTTTTTCTGCTTTCACAATATAGCTATTGTAGCATCCAGCGTAATAAGTGCTACATATTCCTAATCAAGAGATAGTCTGTAAGACTTTTTAAAAATGTTGTTTGTTGATCAGAGAAATATTTATTGTTAGCTAGCTCTTCTTGTGCAATTTGGACGTGCTTGGCAGCCTTTGAGCGAGCAAACTCAAGAGATCCTGTGCTTACCAGTATTTCCTTAACCCTCTGGAATTCAAGTTGAGTCAGCTTATTATTGCCAAGCATTTGGAGTAGAAAATTTTTGTCAGCATTTTGAGCATTATCTAGTGCGTGAATAGTTAGTAATGTTCGCTTACCTTCCTTGATGTCATCGAGTGGGGATTTGCCACTCTCAAACTCTGTACCAAATACGCCCAGATTATCGTCACCGATTTGAAATGCAAGACCTGCATTCATTGCGAATGAGGCCATACTCTTGATCTCTTTATCTTCTGCTCCGGCAAGTATCATTCCTAGCTGCAATGGACTTAAGAAAGTATAGTGCGCAGTTTTCCATTCCAATACATTGGTTACTGCTCGCTCGTCTACCTCATCGCCCAGTACTTCATTAAAAACATCGTTCGCCTGACCATAGCCGGTTACAACGAGACTCTTATTGAGGGATACTATGGCTCGAAGAGCAAGCTCCGGGTCTACATCTAGCTCTGCAAGCATGATCTGTGCCGTATGACACGCTACAAGCGAAGCATGGATGGCTATAGACTCACCAAAATGCAGATCGTCGTCTCCGAGACCTTTATTGCGGTAGTACTCAGCCATAATCAAATGAGCCGGCAGACCTCCTCTTCTTACTGGAGAACGATCGTTTATATCATCAACAACTAAAAGATATGCATGGACTAGCTCTAGAACTCGTGCTGCACGCAGAATCATTTTGCTATCTTGACCACCAGCCATCTCATATCCAACCATTGCAAGGGCTCCACGTATTCGCTTACCTCCCCTTTTTAGAATTGAAAGGTAAGCATCTATAGCAACTCGGGAGTTTATCCCAAAATCTTGGAGTGATTCCTTTTCTTGTTGCTTTGCATATTCCTCAATATCTTGGTCGATAAGTTGTTTGTATGAGGCGAGTTGCTTTTTGAATGCAGTGGCGCTCTCGCTATGTTCTTGTTGTTTCATTTAGAGGCAATTATACGGATACTACAATAAATTAACTAGTGCTTTTTCAGCATCAGCCTTAAAAAGTTCTATATCATTTCCATTGTTTTGTATAAATAGATCAGCTTTTTCTTTTACTGCTCCCATGTTGAGCGTGGCAAGGTCTCCGGATTGTGACATTTCGTTTGCCTCTTCTTCCATGAATTTATTGAAAGACTTTTGATCCTCAAGACGTCCTCGATCGTTATTGGTAACTCGCTCATATCGAATTTTTGGCTCAGCATCCACCCAGATTACACTACCCCCGAGTTCGTGAACTCTTTCTGCTTCGGCAGGATGCCTTAGACTGCCAACGATTAGGCCCTTGTATTCACCTGCTTCAAACGCTTCTAGGGCTTTATCGACAATTACAGCCATACCGTGTTCTCGACGCCATTCTGCGCTAAGTGCGGACTTATTAACTCTCTCGCGTGGCAATCCCTTTTTATCTAGCTCAGCACCAAGCATGGCTGTTGCATCTGCAAAAAAATATCCGTGCTTATCAGCCAGTAGGTGGCCGATAGTATCTTTACCTGAACCGTTGGTCCCTGCTAATCCAATAATCTTCAACTTAGTGCCTTTCTATGAGATATAGTCGTGTAATTTTTTAGCGTCTTTGTGCTTACGTAATTTAGCGAGTGCTTTTGCCTCAATTTGGCGAATACGTTCACGAGTCACGTTAAATTCTTGTCCGACTTCTTCTAG
>CALRBD010000027.1 GCA_943353855.1 uncultured Candidatus Saccharimonas sp. | reverse complement strand
CGTGGCCCAATAGCTGAACGAATTAAGACTGCACGTGAATTTGGTGATCTATCTGAGAACGCGGAGTATAGTTCTGCACGTCAAGAACAAGAACGTACTGAAACTCGCATATCTGAGATAGAAAATATCTTACAAAACGTTGAAGTCATCAAGAAGCCTAAAGGCGATAGTAAAGTACAAATCGGTTCTTCAGTAAAAATGAAGAGCGAAAAGGGTAGCGTAAAAGCATTTCAAGTTGTAGGAACTGTTGAGGCAGATCCAATGAACGGTAAGATATCAGATGAATCTCCAATTGGTATGGCGCTTCTAGGAAAAAAAGTTGGTGAACTCGTAGAAATTGTCACACCTGCAGAAACAACGCACTATAAGATTACAGATATAGCATAAAAGAGATAAGGCTACAGCTTGTTCTTGGCTGATGCCACGAAAGAAGCTATACTTTGATCTAATGGCTACACTAAAAGAACTACGAAACGAAGGGCAAAAGATTAATAAATACGACGACGCCCTGCAATTTGCCAAGATGGTTGCCGATGATGCCCGAAAAATAAGCTCGCAATACTACAAAACTGACTTAAAGTTTGTGACGAAGAGCGACACATCGCCCGTTACTATCGCTGATGAAAAAATTAATCAGATGGTGATTAATAGAGTTAAAGAGCATTTTCCTGAGCACGGTGTTTTGGGCGAAGAGAAATCTTGGCAAACAGATAAAGAATACTTATGGGTTTGCGACCCAATTGACGGCACGATTGCATTTTCTATGGGCGATCCTACGTTTATGTTTTCACTTGCTTTGGTTGAAAACGGCAAGCCAGTAGTGGCGGTTGCTGGCGACTTAGCCAATGGCGGTATTTTCTGGGCGACAAAAGATGGCGGTGCATATTTTGACGGTAAGCCAATACACGTAAGCTCACGTAAAATGAGCGAGGCTTGGCTAGCATTCCCGACAGGTCTAAAATGGCTTTACTCAAGACAATCTATGTATGAACGACTTGCGAAAGAAGCCTACCAGACAAACATTATTCATGGCGGTGTTTTCAAGGGTGTTCTTATCGCACAAGGTTTATCTGATGGTACAATCTGGCCAGAAACAATTCAATCTTGGGATATGGCGGCTGTTAAACTCATTGTCGAGGAAGCTGGCGGTAGACTAACGAATGCGAAAGGTTTAGATCATCTTTTTAATGAGGAGCTAACTGGAGGCGTAATAATTTCTAACGGCGTTATTCACGAAGATTTACTGGGTATAGTAAATAATAGCTGATAGCATTCCTTGCGATATAGTTCTTTTGCCAAAAACTGACTAAGCAAATATGACTTCAACGAACTGGAAAAAGATTTTGCCGATTTGGTTACTGAATTTGTACAAATTATCTTACCTGCAGAAACAACGCATTATAAGATAACAGACATAAGTCTATATCTTGTTCTTGGCTGATGCCATGAAAGAAGTTATACTGTGATCTAATGGCTACACTCAAAGAACTACGAAATGAAAGACTACGTAAACTCGATGATTTAAAAAATCTCGGTATAAATCCATACCCTGCTAAATCTCAAATAACTCATGCAATATCCCAGGTCCTTGCAAACTATCCTGAACTTGAAAAAAAGGGAACTCATGTAACGACAGCGGGCAGAATAACTGCGATCCGAAAATTTGGGAAGATTGCCTTTATTGTCATCAAAGATGCGCACGTTACAATGCAAGTATTCCTCAGTGAAGCAGACATGCAGGAAGTCGACTATTCAGATAGCGAGCTTAAGTTTGAGAACATTAACCTTCTAGACTCAGGGGACTTCATTGAGGTTACTGGTATAGCTGCAACAACTAAAACCGGGGAACAGTCGATTACTGTTAATTCACTACGATTACTTACAAAAAGCCTACGTCCAATGCCAACTGCGCAAGATGGGTTTTCTAATAAAGAAGAGCGATTACGTCGACGTTATATAGATACCAACGTCAATCAAGACGTCTATAATCGCTTCATTCGTCGATCAAAATTCTGGCAAGCTACAAGAGACTTCCTGAACAAAAATGATTTTATAGAAATTAATGTTCCAGTTCTAGAACACACAACAGGAGGAGCTGACGCTAATCCTTTCGTGACCCATATGGATGCTATTGATCAAGACTTCTACTTGCGTATCAGTCACGAACTGCCACTTAAGCGATTAGTTGGCGGCGGCTACAATAAGGTATACGACGTTGGTCCACGTTTTAGGAACGAGAACTACACTGACGAACACCTACCTGAGCACATAGCTATGGAGTGGTATTGGGCATACGCTGACTGGAAAGACGGTATTGCGTTCATGACAGACATGTATCGTCATGTAATTGAAAAGACTTTCGGAACTCTAAAATTTAAGATTGGTAAATTTGATGTTGATCTATCTAAGGATTGGGAGCAATGGGATTATGCTGAAGTTATTAAAAACAAATACGACATTGACGTATTCAACTGCACCCTTGACGAAGTAAAGCGTGCACTAAAGGACCATAAGCTTGAGGTAGCTCAGACTGAAAACAAGGCACGTGGAATAGATAAGCTATGGAAAAATATACGTAAAGATGTAGCTGGACCAGTGTGGCTTATTAATACACCACTATTTATTAGCCCGCTTGCTAAAATAAACCCCGAAGACCCAAATACAGTACAGAGATTCCAGCCAGTTATCGCAGGTAGTGAGCTTGGTAATGGATTTACTGAATTGAACGATCCTATTGATCAGCTTAATCGATTCACAGAACAGCAGAACATGCGTGACGCTGGAGACGACGAAGCTATGATGCTCGATATCGATTACGTTGAAATGCTTGAATATGGCATGCCACCAGCTTGTGGCTGGGGTTTTAGCGAACGTGTATTTTGGATTTTCGAGAATGTATCTGCAAGAGAAGGTGTTCCTTTCCCGCAACTACGTAGCGAAGTTGATGAAGTTACTAAAACTATCTACCCAGACCTTAAACTATCTAAATAGTTTATAGATTCATTTACCCCAGTGGTATACTTATACTAATGATTTCAGTAAAAAACATTGTAAAAACATATGGTAAAAAAGATAGCCTTTTTAAGGCGCTATGTAACGTAAGTTTTAGTATTCCTGAAGGCTCAACTGTAGCTATAGTAGGGAAGAGCGGTTCAGGAAAATCAACACTCATGCATATCATGAGTGGCCTCGACCATCCTGACTCAGGCGCAGTGATGATTGGCGATCAGGAGTTACATAAGCTTAAAGGTCGTAAAATGGATAAGTTTAGGTCAACTGAAATGAGTTTCATCTTCCAAGCTTTTTTCGTAGAGGCTAACCAGACTTGCTATCAGAATGTATCATTACCTCTTGAGATAGCCGAGGAAGGGCAGCGAAAGATGAGGATAGAGGACGCACTCGAGCAAGTTGGACTTAAAGATAAGATTGACGCTAAGGCAGGTAATCTTTCTGGAGGCCAGAAGCAAAGATTAGCTATCGCACGCGCTATTGTAAACAAGCCAAAACTAATTTTTGCGGATGAGCCAACTGGTAATCTCGACAGCTCTACTGGAGAAATGATCATAAAATTACTATTTAAGCTCAATAGACAAAACAAGAACACTTTAATTGTAGTAACTCATGATAGTGAGCTTGCTGACCGCTGCCAATACCGGATTACATTAAAAGACGGAAAAGTTGTGCACTTTGCCGAAAATAAAAAGGTGAGTAAATAGTAATGAAGATTTTTGATGTATCCCAAAGAAGTGCCCGTAATCTAAAGCAAGCAAAGGCTCGAACATTATTAACAGCTATGGCAATTGGCGTTGGTGCTTTTGCTCTCACGATGACACTAGCTGCAAGTAACGGTGCACAATCATATGTAAATCGCCTCATTAGCAATAACTTTGATCCTACTGAACTACTAGTTGCTAGAGACGAAACTATATTTGGTCGTGGAGATAATAGTAAGCCACAGGAGTACGATGCTTCTTTTGGATCCGTATCATCTGCTAGCGGTGCACCTATTCAAGTAAAACAAGTCACAGAACAGGATGTAAACAAAATTCTTAAGTATCCTCTTGTTGAACAGGTTCGCGAAGGGATTATCCTAAATGTTCAATATGTTACACGTCCTGGTCAAAAAAAGTATATAGCCAACATACAAGACTATAGTCCTGCTCGCAATCCTGAGGTACTAGCTGGTTCAATACCTAAGCCAATAAACGACTCGTCGGTACTCCTACCAGAAGCTTACGTATCTTCGCTCGGCTTTAAAGACCCTCAAAGTGCAATAGGCAAGGAACTTACCATAGCAATTAGGAAATCTTTGAGTTCACAGATCGTTGAGACTGGTACCGCTCCTCGTAACCTTCAAGATGCAGAGGTGATTGGAGATAAGAGTACAGTACTAGTTCCTTTCAAGGTAGTTGCTGTTTTGAAGTCTGAACCTGCTCAACCTGGAACAGAGCTGTCTTTACAAATAAGTACTCAGGCTGCTAAAAACCTTAATGATATCGCTACGGCTGGAACATCCCAATATCGACAGTACACTAGGGTTAACGTCAAGGTTAAAGATGGTCAAGACAAGGCCAACCTACTAAAAGTTCAGGAACAACTAACCAAAGATGGTTTTGTATCTCAGAGTGTTGAAGAGACTCAGCAATTCCTGACACAAATTATTAATGTCTTAAAGACTATTGTTGTAGCCTTTGGTCTCATCGCCATTATTGCATCGGTCTTTGGAGTAGTAAATACTATGTACATTAGTGTGATTCAACGGACGCGTGAGATAGGGCTTATGAAAGCGCTCGGAATGCGTCGCAAGGACGTCAGTCGATTATTCCGCTTTGAGGCAGCCTGGATTGGCTTCCTCGGAGGAGCTATTGGGTCAGGACTTGCAGTCGTATTGGGAACATTATTGAACCCATGGATTACTAATAAATTAGATTTTGGCACACAAAAACTCCTTGTCTTTAAGGCTAATCAGATAGCAATACTTATTGTATTGCTCGTTCTCGTCGCTATTTTTGCAGGTCTATTGCCAGCACGAAAAGCCGCTAAACTTGATCCGATAGAGGCGCTTCGTACTGAGTAATTAACAGTAATAAAAAAGGGGTTTTATGAAAGCAATTTGGAACAGCATAGTAATAGCTGAAGCAAAGAAAGAAGATCTGATATATATCGAAGGAAACTGGTATTTTCCACCTTCGTCTGTTAAGAAAGAATACTTACATAAAAGCCCGACTCCATACACTTGTCCATGGAAGGGCGAATGTCAGTACTTTAATGTAGGGCAAAAGGAACAGTTAAGTCAGGATAACGCCTTTAGCTATCCAAGCCCAAAACCTTCAGCAATAGAGCAAGTCAAAAAAGATTTTTCAAATTATGTCGCTTTTTGGCGAGATGTAAGTGTAGAGGAATAGATTCATGGCCGTACATAAGGAATCGATTGTGCTCGGGGGTGGATGTTCCTGGTGTCTTGATGCGGGCTACCGTCTTATTGAAGGCGTTTTGAGCGTAGAAACAGGTTATTCTGGAGGTAATGTCAAAGACCCGTCATATGACCAAGTTTGTACTGGTGAAACCGGGCATGCTGAAGTTGTCAGGATTACTTTTGATACTGACAAAATAAAGCTGAAAGATTTACTTGATATCTTTTGGGCTCTACATGACCCCACCACACTAAATAAGCAGGGCAACGATGTCGGTACACAGTATCGTTCGATTATTCTTTATAGTAATGAAGAGCAAAAAAACATAGCTGAAAAATCGAAGAATGATAATTCAGATGTCTGGGACGATCCAATTGTAACTGAGATTCTTCCTTTACATACGTTTTATATGGCCGAGCAGGAACATCAGGATTTCTTTGCGCAGCATCCAGAATCTGCCTATTGCCAAGTTATCATAAATCCAAAGCTCAAAAAGCTTCGTAAAAAATTTGCTTCACGCATTCGTTCTTAGCTATAACTGTTTTGCTTCAACAACATATCGTTTCGATGTGCTTCCTAAGGGGTAGCATGTATACATTGTTAACTTCTTTGAAACTTTTGGATCTTTATCTCTAATGTCTACCTGAGTCGGAAGAACAGTCTTGGTATTGTATACCTCATACTCGTAGACAGTATCTTTCCATCTGACATATATCTTGCTACCTAGCTTAAGCTCGGGAAGATTATAAAAGTATCCTCCGTTACTGGCGGTGTATAAGAAGCGATGTCCGGCAATAACTATATTACCGTCCTTTGTAGGATCTATGTTCTTAGTCTCTCTCCAAACCCCTTGGTTCTTGCCAATGACATATACGTCGCGTCCATCTATGATCTCTGCATTTACGCCAATTGATGGAAGAATTAGTCTATTACCTTTAAGCTTTTGGATTGCATCATCACTGATTTTTGTAGAACCTTTTTTTGATTCTGCAGCAGCCTGACTATAGGGCTTTGCATCTATTTTTGG
>CALRBD010000026.1 GCA_943353855.1 uncultured Candidatus Saccharimonas sp. | reverse complement strand
CCATTTTTTCTGCCATTTAACTTCAATATCTTTAGGACTGTATCGCTTCATATTCAATCATTATACCGCAAAACTACAGTGGTAGGCTACTGTAGACCGTAGTAAAGTCCTCGATCGCCAGGCTCAAGGTCAAACATATCGCTTAAAGTCACAAGTTTATAGTTCTTTTGAAGCTCCGGTATGATACGTTTCAAAGCTTCTGTAGTGACTATAGAAGTGTCATGCAGAACTATAACAGAACCACGATGTGACTCCTGAAGAACATGCTGCACTAACGAATCGACAGACTTTTCATTCCAGTCACGTGGATCAACATTCCATAACATCTGCGGTATCGGAATAGTCGAGAGCGAAGCTGCGGTGCGGATTCCATATGGAGGCCTAAACATATTGGAGGCAGGAACACCTGCCCTCACCATAGCCTCCTGTGTACTTACATACTCATTATTAATCTGTTCTGGCGATAACTTATCAAGCATTGGATGAGACCAGGTGTGATTACCTATATCATGACCTTCTCTGTATGCTCGTCGAACAAGTTCAGGATGTGCTGAAATTCTGTTTCCTATGATAAAAAAGCTGCCATACGCTTGGTACTGTTTTAGTATATCGAGAACTTGAGGAGTATATAGCTGGTTGGGGCCATCATCAAATGTCAGTGCAATACAATTTTCTAGACGGCAGTCGACATTACTTGTTGTCCGTCCGCTATTAAGCGAGTCTATGAATGAATCACCCAATGAGTTTATCGATCTGTTTACATCTGGGAAAGATGCTCCCTCATATTGTTGTGCATTTGGCTTGTTGTCATCAATAACTAAGGAACTAAAGTTGACTTCTGCATGTGCCGGTCGGATAAGTAAGGTTGCAAAGGGTAACGCCAATACAGCTAGGATTGTAATGAACTGTAATCTACCCAATATCGTGTACCGCATGCGCTTCAACTCCCTCGCTACTGTAGCTCGCATTATACAATAGTGTACTTGCTAATACTGCAGTACCTTTTACGACGTTCTATTTATAATCTGGATTTACAGCGATGTGCAGACAGGCGTTAGGAGAGTCCTTGAATTCATGGACTCTATTGATTTCATACTCTTCAAACAAGACTTCGGCCGTCCAAATAGCAGACTCAGTAACTCTTTTATCGTATGAACCGCCGTGCGATTCTGCATTGAAAGTTTCTCCAAGTGATTGAGCTATAAGACTACCAATCCGCTGACCAGCAGCCTTTCTCCGTGGATCAACGTGTGAAATAGCTGTGTCATTATCTACTAACGAATAGTAACCGCTTACATCAATATCAAAGGCGTTACCAGTACAGTGAGTACTGTCCGGTGAAGCAAATCGTCCGCTGGCGACTAGTTTATCCTGGTACTTCTGAGTACGTACCATAGATGTAACAGCTAGCTTGAGCGCAGGGTCGGCAATGCCATACTGTTCTTCCATTATAACTCTCCAAAGATAGCCAAAGGCCTTAGCTGCCCGTAGTGCTTCAGGAGTAAGATAAGGCGTGAAGCCATCCATTGATGTATTGAAGCGAGCAATAGGCTTCAGGTCCTCTGATTCCCTCAGATGGACTAACTCATTATTTCGAATTGCGCGTTTTATGTCTTTCTTTACCAAATAGCGTGGACTATCTTTATACCATTCCCGCTCTCGCTGCAGTGCTAGATCCATTGAGTCATACTCTGTTTTAGATGGACTGGCTAAAGAAGGTAGCAATTGTTTATTAGATGTACTTTTACCCATTTAGAACTGTTTCAAGTAGCTCGTACTAAATGCCGTGGTAATCTTTTGTGACTTTTGCCATCTTTCTTCGGCGAGCTGTACTAGTTTATCGACAAGATCAACATTACTCATTCCCGCCTTGTTCCAGTTATGGCTGTATAGTCCTCCCGGCATAGGATTTATTTCGTTGAACATAACCTTCTTTGTTTTGATATCGATAAGCATATCTACCCTAGCGATACCGGCACAGCCAGTTACGCGATAGACTTCAAGTCCCGTCTTAATCGCATCATCATAGACATCTTTAGGAAGGTCAGCTGGGATTTGGCTATACCCTTGAGCACCCTGCTTTGAAGATCCGCCTTTCTTACCACCTTTCTTACCGCCTTGCATATACTTAGTTTCAAAATCAAAAAAATCTTCACTTTTTAAGAGCGGTTGTTCTAGCATTGCAGGAATTGGATCATCATTACCTATTATTGGTAGTGTTACTTCAACAAGGTTATTGACTGCTTGTTCTACAATTACTCGATTGTCATAGTGGATTGCTACTTCAAGTGCATTCATAAGCTGATCTTTAGAATCAACTTTTGTTATTCCAATACTTGATCCGAGGTGTGCTGGTTTCACGAATAACGGATACTGAAGCGTTGCTATTGTAGCAAGTGTTCCTTTAAGGTCTCTTTCTAGATCTATAGCATTGAACCAGACCCATGGAGTACTAGCAATTCCTGCACTAGTTGTAACTTGTTTGGCTAGAACCTTATCCATAGCTATTGCACTGGCAGCAACTCCGCAGCCAATGTATGGCACATTGGCCATCTCAAGAAGTCCCATTAGCTCTCCGTCTTCACCATGCGTACCGTGCATAGCAGGAAAAACTACATCAATCTTCTTATATTGTTTTCGGCCCGCAAACTGACTACTTTTAATTAGTGTTAGACCATTATCTATAGACAGCTGTACTTTTGGTGCCTTGCGCATGAAATCTTCGATCTCACCCGACTGAAAGGTTGCTATATCCTTAAGCTTTGAGTCCCAATACCATGACCCGTCCTTTGCGATATATACTGGCTCGATCTGATATCCGCCCTGTACTTCAAGAGGTTTTATAATACTTGCAATAGCTGTAACTATCGAAACGTCGTGTTCAGTTGTTCTTCCGCCAAAAATTACTGCAATTGTTTTCATACTATCCATTGTAATAGTCTCAAAATACAATTACAAATTACAATTAATTAGCTTTATTTGTAATTATCGGTCCAGTCGTTTTGAAGCAGCATAATGTCACCTGCTGCAATGATCTGGTTAATGTTTGTGTAGAAATCAAGGGGATGCTTTTCGATCACGATTTCACCGGTATATCCAGCACTGCTAAGACCATCGCATATCCAGCTAGTTACACTATTTTTCATAAGAACTACCTTGTTTGGATTTGATTTGGCAATTAGTTTGCCCATTTCCTGATGTACATTCTTTGCCTCTTTACCTTGGTCAACAAGCCCCGGAGTAACGTAAACTTTTCGTCGTGCAGAAAGCTCCTGTAATAGCTGCAAACCGGCACGTACACCCTCAAGGTTTCCGTTGTAAGTGTCGTCAATTATATAACCCCCAGCGATCTCGCGTGGTTGCATGCGATGCTCAAACGGACTAGTTTTTGCAACGCCAGCTTTAATATCTTCATTACTGCATCCAAATTGTTTTGCTAATGCTACACAGAGAGCTAATGAACCGATTAAGTGCCGTCCTATTAAATTAGTACTAAGACTAATATGGTCCGCATCTTTTGACATTACGAAAGTCATGCCAGAAATAGCAATTTTAATGTTATCTATTTTCCACCCCAGAACTGACTGCTGTGAATATAAATGAAATTGTGATTTTTTGTATTTCTTTAAAGGTTCTGATTCTCCATTAATATATACGTTCTTATCTTTAAGATAATCGGCAAGAGATAGTATATCTTTGGCCGCTGAATCAAGTGTCTTATATTTATCTAGGTGAGCTGGTGCAAGCCCAGTTATTACACCGATAGTTGGCTTTGTGGTTTTTGCAAAACGTGCAACGTCACCCGGAGCGCCCTCACCATATTCAATAATGACAATGTCTTCTGATCCTGACAGCTTCTTAGCAAAGTGAGCATGAGAGATTGCGACATTTTTATTTGCGGGCGTTGCTGCAACATTTTTACCTTCACTAAGTACAGTAAGTAAAAGCTCTTTCATAGTAGTCTTTCCGTAACTACCGGCAACCGCTATCTTAACTGCCTCATGTTGTTCAAATACTTTGGCTGACGCTTTAACTGCATGACGTTCTTTAGGTTTAACAATAAATATTCGAGCCATTGTAAGAGGAATGACAATAACATGTGCCCAAATAACTGGGTAAGATAGTAATAGTGCAATACCGAAGTAGATGTCACTACTGCGCTGCAATTTAATTCCTTGAATGAGAATAATGATAGCTATTACTATTTGTATAAGCATGCCGATACTAAGACTCACAGATAATAATCTAGCCCTGAGCGTCTTAGCTAAGGTTCTTCTGTTAGCCACTTCCCCAAAGTTATTAGTTCTCCAGTACCAAGCAAGGTATGGTCCTACCTCGTATTCAGTACTCTGTAACATATAGGTTAATGTTTTAGGGTAAGACGGTCCAAAGAAGCTAATTATACGTTTAATCATTTAATAAACTCCGTAACCATACCAAGTACCGCGCTAGTTGCATCAGTCGGAAGCATGTGACCAACTTCTGGAATTATTTCGATTTTTGAATTAGGGATTGCTGCTTGTAGAGTCATACCAATATTTACTGGCGTCGAGACGTCATTCTGTCCGTAAATCAGAAGTGTTGGTTGCGTTATTTTCTTCGCATCTTCTCGTACGTCATCTGCGACAATACGTTTGAAAGTTTCCTGCATGTGCTCTGCCACAAGCATATCTGAGCCGATAGTTGAATATACTGATTCTCGAAGTTTTCTTTGAGTTTTTTTAGGTAAAGGTTTGGCAAGAATCTTACCTACTTTTGAAATAACCCTTACGGCGCCAATGGTCTTCTTATTGTCACCGCGAACCCCTGCTGAGGCTAGCAACACTAGCTTTTCAGCCTTCAGACCATGAGCTAGTGCTCGTATGGCTATAGCTCCACCGTTAGAGTGGCCTATTATTGCATAAGGTTTTATGTTCAATTTAGTAATAAAACTTTGTACGAACTGGGCGTACTCGTCTAAGCCCCAGCTAGATTCTGGAGCCTGTGTTCCACCGAAGCCCGGAACATCCATAGCTACAACGTCGTAATGATCGCTAAGGCCTTTTAGGAATGGTGCAATGCCCGCAATATTGTCTCCCCACCCATGCAGAACTACAATTGTTTTACCTGTACCTGTGCGGTTGTAATTTGTAAGCAATGAATCTACGACAACTTGCATAGCTTGGCTATCTTATCTCTTCAGCCTTTTGTTGCAAAGCGTTCAATGAAATTGTTGTTTTTGGTAATTCAATAGGTGCACTAAGTCCGTATGAACTGTAAGTTTCTTTCTGGCCGGCTGTGTAGGTAACTTCTATGATTTGTCGTGAAAGCTTGCCGACTGTAATAGTAACCTCAATTGGCGGTTGGTCTTTGAAATCAGCAGGATTCAAGTCATCAGTATTTTTAATTCCTATATACTTAGCAATCTCTTTCAGTACTCCTACATATTTTTCGCTATTTATCTTAACAGGAAACGCTAATGCATCTTTGCCTTTAATCTTAACGCTTTTAACTCCAGCGTATTGAACATCATATGCCTTGCTTTCCTTCATGAGAGCTATAATTTTTTTACGCGCTGACTGATCTAGATTTGCAAATGGTATTGGGCTCAATGCAGTACTGCGGAAAATCTGAGCTTGCTGTTCCTTGGCGTCAGACTTGCCCCACTGTCGCTCTACAGATGCATAGTTAAGCTTCTTTCCAGATGCGTCTTTTTCGGAAACATCAATAGTAATAAATTGGCTATAGTCGTTATCTCGCGTACCTATACTTTCAGTAATGACTGTGTTTTTACCATTTTCGGTTTTTTGATTAATTGTCTGAAGTGAACGAACGGCTGCTTCAGGCACAAAACTGATTTGCTCAATATCTTCCTTTTTTCCACCTTCTTGCTCGAGTATTCGAGTTCGAGTTACTCCGTTAGTAGACAAGTTATTCTCTATCATCGCATTAAATACTCGTTCAGGACTATAATAGACCTGCCTGATCCAAATTGATGAAGAGATAATAACTAAGAGTACTGCTGCAATAATTATAGTTGCTTTTTTATACTTAATAATAAAAGGTGTTGTATCTGTTAAAGTTACATTTGCTTGTGATTTGGTAGTTGATTTTTTAGCCATGACTCTATTGTACCCTAAATCCGTGCGACGCTCACGGTTATTACAAAGATTAAACTTTGTTATACTATCTACTACTACGTGGGGCCGTAGCTCAGTTGATTAGAGCGCTTCGCTGGCAGCGAAGAGGTCCGGGGTTTGAGTCCCCGTGGCTCCACCAATAGAAAATAAAAAATCCCGAATGAATCGGGATTTTATTTTTTCGTGCGTGCCCACCCTGCGGCGGGTGATAATCACATTTGTTTTTGTTTTGGAAGGAACGCGCCGCGGTACGCACGATATAGTTCTATCATAAGCGGTTTGCCTATTTTGTCAATTTCTTTTTTGGACGTTTTTTAGTTTTAAGTTCGTTGGGAAGTATTCCGAAAGTTAATAAAAGAGCATAAAAGACTGCGAAGCCGCATAGGATAGAAGGTAGTCCTTCGATAGTCTTAGGGTTGATGCCGTTTACTAATGATGTAGGTACTATAAATAAGAGATAACCAATAATCATAAGGAGTAAGCTCTTCATCTGTCTTTTAGTTGCGTTAATCATGAACCATATAGACAACCCTATGGCCGCGAATAGCCAGAAATAATAATAAAGCATATAGGCTCCACCGAAGTTTTGTCTAATCTGAAATATTATGTAATT
>CALRBD010000025.1 GCA_943353855.1 uncultured Candidatus Saccharimonas sp. | reverse complement strand
CACGCGGCGTTGCTCCATCAGGCTTTCGCCCATTGTGGAAAATTCCCTACTGCTGCCTCCCGTAGGAGTCTGGACCGTGTCTCAGTTCCAGTCTGGCTGATCATCCTCTCAGACCAGCTACCGATCGTAGTCTTGGTGAGCCATTACCTCACCAACAAACTAATCAGACGCAGGCCATTCCCAAAGCGCATAAAGCTTTAATCCGAAGACCACATGCGGTATTAGCTACCCTTTCGGGCAGTTATCCCTCACTTTGGGGTATGTTCCTACGCGTTACTCAGCCGTCCGCCGCTCGTGTACTCTACACACATTATTCGATAGCTCACTGTCTTAGCCAAGAGCAGCTTAATTACATAAGTAATATGATCAAATAACCTGTGCAGAGCCTTACCGCTCGACTTGCATGTATTAGGCACGCCGCCAGCGTTCATCCTGAGCCAGGATCAAACTCTCCAAAAAAGTGTTTAATTCTGAACTTATTCAAAAACAAACCTTTGTTTTTATAAAAAAAACAAAGAAAAAAACTGACGTTGATTTGCACTATTCAATTTTTAACGAACACCTCGCTAGATAACTAAACATAGACACCTAGAAAGTACTCAAGCAATAGTACCGGCCAAAGACGAACATGTCAAGAGTTAATTACCCAAAATAGTAGTGAACATTACATCACTTGGCTGTATCGGCTACCGACTCAATTTCATCACCCTCATCCTGCTTATCGGCAAGAGCTAGAGAAACTACGCTATCTGAGTTATTGAGTCGCATAATTCTTACTCCCTGAGTGGCCCGTCCTAATTCAGGAATATCTTTAATGCCGAGACGAATTGTCTGCCCCTGTTTAGATATAATAATAACTTCTTGGGAGTCATCTCCAGTTAATGTCTTAACCCCGATCAAGTCACCGGTCTTCTTATTCACAATAGCTGATCGAATACCTACACCGCCTCGAGCGTGTGCAGTAAATTGTGCAACCTTTGTTCTCTTACCATAGCCGGATTGGCTAATGACAAATATGCTTGATCCTGCTTGCACGGCGTCCATTCCAATTACTTGATCACCTGCACGCAAACGAATACCTCTTACACCTCTAGAGGCTCTACCCATTGGTCTAACGTCCTTTTCGTGGAATCTAATTGCTTGACCAAGAGATGTTGAAATGACAATCTCATTATCTCCGTTAGTCATAATGATCCACTTGAGCTCATCACCTTCGTCAAGATTAATAGTAATTAATCCTGAGCTGCGAACATTCTGATACTGCTCAAGCGGGGTCTTCTTAACAACTCCTCTGACGGTACACATAAATAGATGCCCTGTTTTGCTAAGCTTCGATAGGTTAATGACGGCGCTAACCTTTTCTTCTTGTTGTAGTTGCAGCAAGTTAACGATTGCAACACCCTTGGCACTTAGATTCGTAGCAGGAACTTCATATGTTTTTAGACGGAATACTCTACCCTTGTTAGTAAAGAATAGGAGGTAATCATGCGTACTTGCATTTACAACATGTTCAATGACATCTTCCTCACGAGTCACCATTCCTCTCTTACCCTTACCTCCCCGGTTCTGTCTTCGGTAATCAACGATTTGTGAGCGCTTAATATAGTTTGCTGATGTTAGCGTCACAACAACTTGCTCATCAGGAATGAGGTCTTCGTCTGCCATCTTGCCAAGCTCCTGAGGTATGACTCTTGTTCGACGTTCGTCGCCATATTGCTCTTTAAGCGATGCCAGCTCTTTCTTTATAATTGCTAGGATCTTTCTTTCATCGGCAAGAATTCCCTCAAGCTTTTCGATAAGCTTAATAAGTTCTGCTAATTCATCTTCAATTTTTTGGCGTTCTAGTCCAGTCAAGACTCGTAACTGCATTGCGAGGATTGCTTTTGCTTGAATTTCGCTTAGCTTGAACTTCTCTATGAGGTTCTTCTGGGCTTCATCGCTACTTTTACTTGATCGGATCACGCGGATAACTTCATCAATGTGGTCTAGAGCGATTTTAAGGCCTTCTAGAATGTGTGCGCGGTCTTTTGCTTTAGATAGTTCAAATTCTGTTCGACGACGGACTACAATGCGTCTGTGCTTGATATGTTCCTGTAAAATATCGCCAAGGTTAAGTACGCGGGGCTGAATACCGTCAATTAGGGCCATCATGTTGAAGTGGAAGCTCTGCTGTAGTGGAGTAAGTTTATAGAGTTGGTTTAAGAGTTTCTTGGGATATGCATCCTTTTTAAGATCAAGTACGATTCGTACCGCTCCACGTGCCGTTTCGTCACGCAAGTCACTTATACCCGTTAGCTTCTTGTCTCTAACAAGATCAGCTATCTTGAGTACTAATGTCTCTTTATTTAGTGCATATGGGATTTCGGTAATTATAATCTGGCTTCGGCCTTTGTTGCCTTCCACGATCTCAGCTACACCTCTTGTGACGACACCGCCTCTACCTGTGGCATAAGCTGATCGTATCGAGTCCTTACCGTAGATGACACCACCGGTTGGAAAATCGGGCCCTTTAATGAACTGTAGTAAGTCATCGATTGTTGCATCAGGATTATCAATTAGATGTAGTTCAGCGTCTACGAGCTCTGTTAAGTTATGCGGAGGGATATTGGTTGCCATACCTACGGCGATACCCAGTTGACCATTTAATAGAAGGCTTGGGAGCTTTGCCGGCAATACAGAGGGTTCAGTAGTTGTTCCATCGTAGTTTTCACGAAAATCAACAGTATCTTTATCAATATCAGCGAGCAGTTCATCTGCAAGACGTGCCATCTTGGCTTCTGTATAACGCATAGCAGCTGGAGGATCACCGTCCATACTACCAAAGTTACCCTGTCCGTTAACGAGCATGTACCGCATCGCCCACGGTTGAGCCATGCGAACCATAGCATCATAGATGCTTGAGTCTCCGTGAGGATGGTATTTACCCATGACCGCACCAACCACGTTAGCGCTCTTGCGGTGACGTGCACCACTTCGAAGACCATCTTCATTCATGCTATAGAGAATACGTCTGTGAACTGGCTTCATACCATCGCGAACGTCTGGCAACGCACGATCAATAATTACGCTCATTGAATAACGGAGATAGCTATCCTCCATAACGTTCTCTACGGTTCGTCGTTCGACACTACGAGAGTGGCCTGAGTTGAGGTCATCTTCCTGTAGAGCGACTCCTCGACGCTTCTCGTCCATAGATAATTCTTTTGCTGGTTCTATATTTTTTTCTGCTTCCATATCTATATATCCAAGTCCTTAACAAATTTTGCATTCGTTTGAATAAAGTTCTTCCGAGGTTCAACCTCTGATCCCATTAGTTTATTGAAGATTGAGTCTGCTTTTTCGGCATCATCTACTTTAACCTGTACTAGAACTCGTTTCTCGGGGTTCATAGTAGTCTCGAATAATTGATCGGCGTCCATCTCACCAAGTCCTTTGTAGCGTTTCTGTTCGACATATCCTGCCTGCTTATAGCGTTCGTCTTCATTGCTCATCTTAAGACCCTCTTTTTTTCGCTCAGCAATCTTTTTATCAAGAAAATCAATAAGCTCATCTTCATCATAGATAAATTCACTAGTCTTTCTACCCGGTTTCACTAGCTCAAATAGGGGCGGCTTAGCAAGGTACAGGTGGCCTCCATCAACAACGGGTTTCATATACCTAAAAAAGAATGTCATAAGTAAGGTACTAATATGACTACCGTCGACGTCAGCATCGGTCATTATAATAATTCGAGCATAACGTAGGCCGGCAACATCAAATGAGTCTTCTATACCAACTCCAAGCGCCTTAATAAGGCTTAGTATTTCATTATTGGCAAGCATCTTATCGAGTCGCGCTCTTTCAACATTCAATACTTTACCCCTTAGAGGTAAGATAGCCTGAGTTTTACTGTCACGACCGCTTTTTGCTGAACCACCAGCTGAGTCTCCCTCAACGAGGTAGATTTCTGAATTAGCAGGATCTTTACTCGAACAGTCAGCAAGCTTACCTGGCATGCTAGCACCTTCAAGTACGCCCTTACGAAGTATGTTTTCTCTAGCGGCTCTAGCGGCCTTACGTGCACGGGCTGCTAAAAGAGCTTTACCGACAATTTTCTTGGCAACACCTGGGTGCTCTTCGAGGTAATACATTAGGTTTTCAGCTAATACCTGCTCAACATATCCACGAATTTCTGGGTTACCTAGCTTATTCTTGGTCTGTCCTTCGAATTGAGGATCAGGTAGTTTGACAAGAATAACTGCAGTAAGCCCTTCTCGAGTGTCTTCACCAGAAAGATTATCTTCCTTCTCTTTTAAGAGGCCGTTCTTTCGGGCGTAGTCATTAATGACTCGTGTTAGCGCAGATCGAAAACCTGTAAGATGCGTTCCTCCGTCTGGATTGTAGACATTATTCGCAAAAGCCTTAACAATTTCAGAATAAACCTCGGTGTACTGAAGTGATATTTCTACTTGAACGTCTTTAACTGTCTTGTCGACATAAAAAATGTCTTCATCTACAACTTCTTTGCCAACATTAAGATGCTTAACATAGCTTTGAATTCCACCTTCAAAGTAAAAACCGAATCGCTCACCAGTTCTCTCGTCTTCAATACTAGTGCGTATGCTCTTTGTTAGGTACGCAGCATGACGGAGTCGGCTGAGGACAGTGTCATAATTAATTTTAATCGTCTCAAATATAGTTTCATCAGGGTAAAATATGATTTGTGTGCCCGTTTTAGTTGTTTTTCCTACAACTTTTAAGTCACTCTTTGGAGCTCCTCTTTCATACTCTTGCTCGTGAATCTTACCGTCACGGAACACTCGTACAAGCAATCTAGAAGATAGAGCATTTACGACACTACTTCCAACACCGTGCAGTCCACCTGAGACCTTATAGCCACCACCACCGAATTTTCCTCCGGCATGAAGTACTGTCAGGACAGTTTCAACTGTACTCTTCCCTGTCTTAGGATGTATATCAGTAGGAATTCCTCGGCCATCATCCTGAACTGAAACGCCACCATCGGCCATCAGAATGACGTCAACACGAGTAGCGTGACCCGCTAGCGCTTCATCGATTCCGTTATCTACAATCTCCCATACAAGGTGATGCAGCCCCTCAACGCCAGTGCCTCCAATATACATACCCGGTCGCTTACGTACTGGCTCTAGTCCCTCTAGAACTTGAATTTGATCAGAATTATAGTCGTCTTGTTTGCTCACAATAAATTAACCCTCATTCATAAGTAAATCTGTTTTTTTCCACTCTTAGTACTAGTATAGATTAAATGCTGTCCCGAGACAATAAGCCACGCTTGTTTTGAAAGATACTTATGTGGTTCAATAAACATAAGTAGATTAATAGAGAGAGTACTAATGTTCAATAAACTTCTTAGCAACCTTCCTTTCAACCCAAGCTTGATTGACCAGGTGGCATTTTATAGCTCAAGGCTAAAGAAAGAGGCAGTTGTACGCCGAGTAGGCTTCGCATTCATCGCAATAACTATGCTCTTACAAATTTTTGCCGTAGTAAAGCCCACGGAAGCAAGTAATCAATGTAGTAGTAACGATGTGATTCGTTGTGGCTTCAAAACGAAGCAACAAGCTGTAGACCGTTGCAACAGTAATGCTCAGGGCTTCAGAACAATAATTGAATACTACGGCATTAGCTGTGCGACACTCGCTGGCGCAAGTACTCAAACTATAGGTGCTACTGCTCAAGACAATCAATTGTACTCAATGGGGAGAAATCCATACCAAAAACGCGGTGAGTACGCTACAAATATCCCTGGTGCTGGTACCTTTTATCTTCGTCCACTGTCTAGCTGGGGCAATACAAGCTACAAGATGCTAGTAATGAAGACCTCGGATAATCAGACATTCATGGTTATGTATGATTGCGGAAATATAGTTATCAAAGGTGGTTATACTCCGCCTGCCAGGCCTGAGCCCGCTTCAAGCCTAAAACTAGCAAAGATCAATCAGCCAACAGGCATAGTTAAGCCCGGAGACTATATAGACTACACGTTAGCTTTCACTAACACTGGCGGTACGTCTGCATTTTTTGCCGTTAACGATACCTTGCCTACTCAACTCGAGTACATTAGCTCGGAATATGGTAATTGGATCTTCGAACGTAATGGCAGTACCTTAAAATGGGTAAACAACACTCCCCCGTTTTATACCTTTGGGAATACCGAAGCCTTTGGAACTCCTGGTTTCATAAAGATTAAAACAAAAGTTAAGCAGAATACGCCTTCTGGAACGACCGTTTGTAATGCCGGATGGCTTACTGATGTTAATACGACTACAAGTAAAGTGCAGCGATGGAGTGATGTGTCTGTTTGTAATACGGTAGTCGTTGACTGCCCTGCTGGCACTCTACCTGGACCAAATGGAACCTGTATTCCAGTCAAAGTAACAGATGCGGCTTGCGCATATTTAAAGATATATAAACAGCCTACACGTACTAAATTTTCTTTTGAAGCTAAGGCTAATGTTGTGAATGGCGCTACGATAAGTTCATACACATATGACTTTGGGGACGGCTCAAAAACTGAAGTTAATAAATCAAATAAACTTACAGATACTTCTAGTGAACATGAGTACAAAAAAGATGGTACCTACAGCGTGCAAGCAACGATTGGTAGCTCTGTAGGGGCTAAGCAGTCACTCATTTGCAAAGTCTCTATTACAGTTATGCCGGAGCAAAATCCTACCCCAGTATTATCGATTAGTAAGGGTGCGAAAAATATTACCAGAGGGATCAACGATGCCAACAATACTGTCGCAAACGCAGGCGATGTTATTGAATACTCTTTAACTACTACAAACTTAGGCGACAAAGCAGCAAACAATACAGTCCTTCGCTCAGAATCATTGGCCGATGTTCTAGAGTACTCAAATCTTGATCTGAATAGTCT
>CALRBD010000024.1 GCA_943353855.1 uncultured Candidatus Saccharimonas sp. | reverse complement strand
GTAATCCATTCTGTATCGCCAGTTTTTCTGTAACGCAACTGATAACTAGTAGCTGTATCTACGGCATCCCAGGTGAATGTGAATGTTTTTGCTCCTGGAGTATTTTGAATATTCTGCGGTGCAGTTTCGGGCATACCCGTAGCAAAGTTGTAGACATCAGAGTACAATCCACTACCACTGTCACTCATAGCTTTAATTCTAAAGTCGTAATTACCTGGAATAGTAAGACCTGCAATGACGGCGCTAGTACTTGTACTTAAGCCGTCGTCATAATAACTCCAGGACCCGTCTCCATTATGGTTGCGGTAGTAAATCTGGTAGTCATTTATACCTTCAGACCTGCCGCCTTCAACAATTGGAGCAGACCATGAGACGTTAAAATTTGAACCATCCCGTGTTACAAGCAGATCTGTTGGTGGATTTGCTCGTACTGATATTTGATTCAAAGTTGGAAAAGAGCCATCAAACTTCCAGTCTGTGGTTATGTCCCAAGTGCTAAAGACTGGCTTATTGTTATCAAAGAAATAATTGGGGTCACTGCCATCAGTATTTACGGCTGAACATGCGCTTGCGACAGTGCCCGCACACTCATTTTGGGTCGTTTCAGTACTATCAAAATAGTTAGTACTAAGGTCAAGGTCATTAATTGTTAAATTGCCAACAATTGCTCCTCGAGTTCCGAGTGAGCCGGTCAATTCAGCTGTAGTAAAGTTATTTACAACTTGGGGGTTATTAGCAGCATCTCCACTACCATTATTAACTGAACCTATAAGGCTACCCTGAAATGCTACGTTAGTGCTACATGCTATCTGGCCTGTTGAGTAATCTTTGGCAACAGTGGCTAGTTGATCTATATATGCGACAATGCCGCCACAACTTAGTGCTGAGAAATTTGCTGGATTATTCGTACCAATCGTAATGTTACTAGTAGAATAGCTGTCAATTAAGCTACTTATAGAATTCTGATAACCGTCCATATTACCCGCAATTCCGCCTAGATATACATTACGATCAATAAGTTCAGATTGAGCAACACTAACAAGTCCTGAAACATAACTATATGATATAGAGCCTCGGTTTATACCGACGAGTCCACCGGCAATGACATTCTTAGCGTTACCTTGCACATTTAGTTCACTATAAATATTTTTTAACTGTACTCCTGTAAGAAGTTCCCCTGCAACGGCACCCACATTAGATCCACCATTGATTGCTACCTGACCTGTTGTAGATGGGCCATTTATGAGCCTTACGTTAGCAATAAAGCTTGTATTCTCTGTAAAATCAAAAAGCCCTACTGCGTAATCTGTAGGCCTATTTATATATAGCCCTTCAATGCTATAGTTACGTCCGTCAAAACTACCAGAAAAATTTATTGGCTTAAAGCCTAAACCACTGTTCCAGTTTATAGTCTCATTACAATCAATATCTTGCGTTAGTACATAATTGCTCGTGCTTGATAATTTCATCTCTTGTAGTTGAGTACATGTCGCTATACGATAGGGATCGTCAAGAGTCCCTGCCCCACTACCGCTAAAAGCGCCGGCGACATTTGGACTAACTACTGTCATGTAATACATGACGCCAAACACTGCTAGAAAAGCAAAAAAAGATAACCCTAAAATTCTAATTCTTTTAGTTGAACCCCCGAATAACTGTTTTAGCGTTTGCGATTTCATGAAATAAGATATATTACCCTCTATACAATAGCAAATATATCGGTTATGCTAAAGCTAAGTTTTTATAAAAGTAGTGCGAGGAGATTCGAGTGAAGGAGCAATCAACTAACCAAACTGTGCCAAAGGCAAATGGTAAAAACATTTTAAAGAATAAGAAGCAATTGACTCTAATTAGCGTGGTAGTACTTTCTTTGGTATTAAGTACTG
Source organism: uncultured Candidatus Saccharimonas sp. (assembly GCA_943353855.1). GTDB lineage: Bacteria > Patescibacteriota > Saccharimonadia > Saccharimonadales > AWTP1-31 > CAJAXB01. Next base: position 5,252 of record CALRBD010000024.1, on the reverse strand, counting down.
GTATAGGTTTTTACTCAGGCATTCAGGTTGGGAAAAGAGAAGCGTCTAAAGCAATAAACACCAAGATTGGCGAATTCCTAAATCCCCTTAATGCACTGGCGACAAACCCATTATTCCCTAACTCAGTGGTTGGTAAGGTAAGCAATATAAATGCTAAGTCAATAACCGTAAGACTCATAAATGGAAAGTCGGAAACAATTACCATTGACGACAATACTCTCATAACCCAGCAAACGAAAACACTTTCTGCAGCAGATATTAAAAAAGACGCAAACGTAACAGTATTTACTGCAAAAGCTACTAAGAAAGATAACCCCGTAGCCGCTCGAATTATTGTAAGATCTTAGTTAGTCGCGCTTTAGCATAACGGTAAACGCTTCGGCAGGAATATCTACTTTTCCAAAACGTTTCATACGCTTCTTACCTTTTGCCTGTTTTGCTAGTACTTTTTTCTTTCGAGATACGTCACCTCCGTAAAGACCCGTTGTAACGTCTTTGCGGAATGCCGAAATGTCTTCACGGGCAATAAATTTTCCACCAATTCCGGCCTGTAGTGCAACCTGGAAGTTCTGGCGAGGTATCACTTCTTTAAGTTTTGTGACTATTTCACGGCCTAGTCTTTGAGATTCACTTCTGTGAACCATGACGCTTAGGGCTTCGACTATTTCTCCTGCTACATAGAAATCGACTTTTACTAGGTCCTCGGCTCGGTAATCATCTAGTTCATAGTTAAAGCTACCATAGCCACTAGTTACGCTTTTTAGCTGATCATAAAAATCAGTAAGCAGATTAGCTAACGGAGCCTCGAATGAAACTAATGCTAGCTGAGCATCAACGTAACTTAAATTCTTTTGAATTCCCCGTTTACTGGAAACTAGCTGAATTACAGCCCCAACATATTCTTTTGGAACAACTACTTCGCCCTTTATCCATGGTTCGCGAATTTCTACTATTTTTGCTGGGTCAGGTAATTCACTGGCACTTTTTATGGTAACTTCTTCGCCAGTGCTAAGAGTTAGCTGGTAATCCGTAGATGGGTTTGTAATAACAAGGTCAAGTGAATATTCACGCTCTAATCGCTCTCTGACAATATCCATATGCAATAGTCCTAGGAAACCGATACGTACTCCAAATCCTAAGACAGATGAGTTTTCGGGTGTGTACTGTAGTGCTGAATCGCTCAGTGAAAGTTTTTCAATAGCATCTTTTAGGAGCTGGTAGTTTTCATTACTATCTGGGAAGAAACCAGCATATACAAAAGGCTTAACATCCTTATAGCCTGGAAGTGCCTTAATTGCGGGATTGCTCACTAAGGTAACTGTGTCACCAACTTTAGCTTCCCTAGTGCTTCGAAGGTTTGTGACAACGTAGCCAATCTCTCCGCTTTTAAGCTCACTGGCAGGATCCATAGCGGGATTAAGCGACCCTACTTCAAGTGCAATACCCTTAGCTCCTGTGGCAACCATCTGAATATCTGCCCCTTTTGAAATTGCTCCATCTACAATTCGTACATACAGTACGACTCCGCGGTAATCATCGTAATAACTGTCAAATATTAAGGCTCGTGTATCTGTATCTACAGATCCGCTTGGAGCTGGAATATCGCTAATAACCTTTTGTAGGACGGCCTCAACACCTTGACCTGTTTTAGCGCTAATATGTAGAATGTCCTCTTTCTTGCAACCAAGTAGCGCAATAACTTCAGCGCTAACCTTTTCAACATCAGCCGCAGGAAGATCTATCTTGTTTAAGACAGGAATAACTACAAGGTCAGCTGCCATAGCTAAATAGACGTTTGCGAGAGTTTGGGCTTGAATTCCCTGGCTTGCATCAACGACAAGAATAGCACCTTCGCATGCTTCCAAACTACGACTTACTTCATAACTAAAATCAACATGCCCAGGAGTATCAATAAGGTTTAATTCGATGTCCTTATATTTCATGCGTACTGGGGCAAGCTTAATGGTGATACCGCGCTCTCGCTCGATGTCCATTTTATCTAATAGTTGCGATTTCATATCACGCTTCTGTACTGTGCCCGTAAGCTCGAGAAGCCTATCAGCTAGTGTCGATTTACCGTGATCAATATGCGCAATAATACAGAAGTTACGAATTGAAGATTGCATATGTATGTATTCCTAGCATTATCGGGATATTATAACAGAGGTGGAAGTATATAGATAGACCTAGACGTCTATTGGAACTGGTCGCAAAATAGTTCGCTTAATTGCACGTAGCTTTCTAATTACTGGCTCTGCCTCTTCTAGGCCGAATAATGACGACAATGTGAGGTGGACTAACAATGTTACTAGCGTAATTACGCTTAGCTTAATACCTAAGGTAAAGAACCCTACGTCATTAAATTTAAGAGGCAGTAAGCTCACCATTATAAATGTTGCCATTATGCTAAACCCGGTAATTGAGAATATCTTGACTAAACCGACAAAGAATTTACGATCGAATAGCTTAGGGTCTCGAATCAGCATGATAATTACTAGCACAGTAAGTTGAGCGCCGGCAACAATTGATTCAGCTAACGCGATTCCAGTCACGCCATAGCTTGTAGCTTTAGCGAAATGCATGACAAGCACGATATTTAACACAATCGCGAGTAATGAATCAAATAGTGGAGTCCAGGTGTCCTTCTGCGCATAAAAATATCTTGAGACAATTGTATAAATCGTTCTAAAGAATATTGCACCACTCAAAAAACCAAATATTGCAGCAATTTCAGGAGCATTTCTACTAAAAATCATACGTGCCAAGTAGCCACGACCAAAGAAACAGACGACGATTATTGGAGTAATGATCCAAATTATAATTCTAAGAACCTTAAGGAATTCAGCTCTAAACTGATCTTTACGCCCTCGCGCCAAGGCATTGTTAAATCTAGGAAAAGCGGCAGTAGAAATAGCTGTGCCGATTAGAAGAGTTGGGGCAGTATGAAGCGTATAGGCATTCTCGTAAAAACTTATATACCCTGCTCCGAGGCGCCGTGCATAATTAGTCGCAACAATACTATTTATTGATGTAATGCCGAGATCAATTGAACGTGGAGGCAGCAAAGTCAATATCTTACGAAAGTCGGGACTCTTGAAATTGATTATCTGACGATACTTAAAGTCCATGCCGTATAGCCCAATGAATGCGATAAATACTTGCAGTAGCGCACCGGCTAAAGCACCAATACCAAGACCAACTAGACCGATGTTATCCCTAAAGAGAAAGATGCTAATGATGATAGACGTGTTGTATATCAGTGGGGCCATTGCATAAAAGAAGAAGCGCCCAAAAGTTTGCTGAACACTAGTTAGTATTCCCGAAATTGTAAACAGAAGGGGGTTAAAAGCAATCAGCCGCATTATTAATACTGCGTTATTAAGTTGTTCAGGATCAAGATCTGGTGCAACGATATTACTTATTAGTGGTTTCGCAAAAATAAAGATGACTAGACCTACGAATAGCATAATTATTGCAAGGAAGTTCAAAAGACTTGAAGATAGATCCCAAACGCCCTTCTTATCTTTTCTCTGTAAATGATCAGCTAAAATTGGCATGAATGCTACACCAAGAGCACCAGCCGCAATAGTAAAGAAGAAGAAGTCAGGAATCTTAAAGGCTGCAAAGAATGAGTCAGTGCTTTGACCCCCAAAGGCTGAGAAGTTAGCGTTAACAAGTTTAACTCTTAAGAAGCCAAGTAGCTGTCCAATAAACGAAGTAGCAACAAGGAGCACAGCAGCATTGCTGAGAGTCATTTTTTTTGTTGCACGTTTTAGTATTCGTTTCATCTAGCTCTATTATAAGCAGACTACAGCTGACTAGCTAGCCGAATATTAAAGATTCTATAACTACTTTTCGGAAATGGCCACAGACTGTGGGAGTTTAGAGCCTTTAAGCACTTCGAGTACTTCTTTGGCTTCAACTGTTTCCTTTTCGATAAGACGATCTTTTAGATCCTCAAGCTTACTTCTGTTAGCTTTTATGACCTCACGAGCCCTAGTTGCAGCTTCGGTAATTAGGCTCTCAACTTCATCATCAATAACTTTTGCGGTTTCGTCTGAATATTGTCGTTCGTGAACTAATCGCTCCATCATCATGCCTTCATCAACGTGGAAAACCTGATTGCGTAGCTTAGTACCCATACCCTGATTAATTACCATGTCACGTGCTAACTCTGCAGCTTTTTGAAGATCATTACCAGCACCTGTCGTTACACGGTCTTTGCCGTAAACAACTTCTTCTGCAATACGACCGCCAAGCATACGGGCCAGGATATCTTTATATTCAAGTATTGAGTGATAGCTCTTATCCTCAGGTGGGATAAACCATGTAACGCCACCAGTACCACCACGTGGAATAATTGTAACTTTATGGACCATGTCGCTTTCAGGTAATACATGGCCAACAATTGCGTGACCAGCTTCATGATATGCAGTCATTTCTTTTTCTTTTTCACTCATGACCTTGCTCTTACGCTCAGGACCAATAGCAACTTTTTCAAATGCACCAGTTACGTCAGCCTCAATGATTTCCTTACGATTATTACGTGCAGCTATAATCGCAGCCTCGTTAGCAATGTTGGCAAGATCAGCACCTGAAGATCCGGCAGATTTTGCGGCAAGTGAGTCGAGATCAACATTTTTAGCAAGTGGTTTCTTTTCAAAATGGATTTTCAAAATTGCTTCACGATCTTTTCGATCAGGTAGATCGATATTTACTCGTCGGTCAAAACGACCCGGTCGCTGCAACGCAGAATCGAGTACATCAGATCGGTTAGTGGCTGCAAGGACAATAACATTTGTTCCCTGCTCAAAACCGTCCATCTCAACAAGAATCTGGTTAAGAGTCTGTTCTCTTTCGTCATGTCCACCGCCCATACCGCTACCGCGCTTTCGTCCTACGGCATCAATTTCATCAATAAAGATAATACATGGTGCATTTTTCTTAGCCTTGGCGAATAGATCACGTACTCTAGATGCCCCAACTCCAACAAACATTTCAACAAATTCAGAACCTGAGATACTAAAGAACGGCGTATTTGCTTCTCCGGCAACAGCACGAGCAAGCATTGTCTTACCTGTTCCAGGAGGACCTACAAGCAGGACGCCTTTAGGTATTTTTGCACCAACTGACTCAAACTTCTTAGGATACTTCAGAAACTCTACGACTTCTTGAAGGTCAATCTTGGCTTCTTCGCTACCAGCAACGTCCTTAAATGATACTTTTTCTTTTTCGTTACCATACAAACGAGC
>CALRBD010000023.1 GCA_943353855.1 uncultured Candidatus Saccharimonas sp. | reverse complement strand
GATTGGGATCTTAAAGCTGTTACAAGCGGAAAAGTTGTAAAGACAGTAAAGGCACGAGATATCTTTAGGCAATTTGCTGAAGCAACCTGGGAATGTGCTGATCCGGGAATGCAATTTGATACTACAATTAACGACTGGCACACGACACCGAACGCTGGTCGCATAAATGGATCTAATCCTTGTAGTGAATATATGCACCTTGATGACTCTGCATGTAACCTTGCGAGTATTAACTTATTGAAATATCTTAACGATGACCATACATTTGATATCGAATCATTCAAACACACCGTAGAATTATTGTTTACTGCACAAGAAATTCTAGTTGGATACTCCGAATATCCAACTGAACGCATCACAAAGAATGCAAAGGCATATCGCGAATTAGGACTAGGATACGCGAATCTCGGCGCACTACTTATGGCGCAAGGCTTGCCATATGATTCAGCTGAAGGTCGCGCACAGGCAGCTGCAATTACTGCACTCATGACCGGACAGGCTTATGCTACAAGTGCACGTATGGCTCGACGCGTTGGACCATTCGCTGGTTTTCACAAGGATCAAGAGGGAATGATTCGCGTACTTAAGAAGCATCGAAGCGCAGTATCTGAAATAGATGCTAGTCTAGTTTCCGAGGACCTTTTAAGCGCTGCTGCTAGCGCATGGGATGAAGCTGTTGAACTAGGTCAGTTACACGGCGTACGCAATGCCCAAGCAACCGTTCTAGCTCCGACTGGAACAATTGGTCTAATGATGGACTGCGATACTACAGGTATTGAGCCCGATCTTGGCCTTGTAAAGGTTAAGAAGCTAGTTGGTGGTGGAACAATGCATATCGTTAACCAGACTGTTCCAAGAGCTCTTGATGCTTTGGGCTACACAAAGAAGCAAGCTGATGAGATAGTTGCATTCATTGATACTGAAAAGACAATTACTGGTGCGCCGCATCTAAAGGAGGAACACCGTTCAGTCTTCGCATGTTCAATGGGTGATAACTCAATTCATTACCTAGGGCACGTTAAAATGATGGCATCAGTACAGCCATTCCTATCTGGAGCTATAAGCAAAACAGTTAACATGCCTGAAGAAGCAACAGTCGAAGATATCGAGCAGCTTCACATCGATTCTTGGAAAATGGGAATTAAGGCCGTTGCAGTGTATCGAGATAACTGTAAGGTTGGTCAGCCACTCAGTATGGCGAAAAAAGAAGGTGAAGAAAAAGAGGTTAGCGTTAAGTCTCTAGATGAAAAGATATTGGTCAAGGGAACAATCCGAAGATTGCTACCAAAACGACGCAAGAGCAGCACCTACAAGTTCCATATCGCGGACCTTAGTGGCTTCTTTACCATAGGTGAATATGAGGATGGTACACCTGGCGAGTTGTTCATTAATGTATCTAAACAGGGATCAACACTATCAGGACTTATGGATTCGTTCGCAATTAGCGTTAGCCATGGTCTGCAGTACGGTGTTCCACTTAAGAGCTTCGTAAAAACACTACGAGGAACAAGCTTCGCACCGGCAGGAATCACTGACGACGTTGAGATCAGAACTGCAAGTTCTATTACTGATTACATAGTCAGACGGCTTGCACTTGATTATCTATCGTTTGATGATCGTCTTGAGTTAGGTCTAGCGTCACTTGACGATATGCCTGATGTACAAACAAGCCTACTAGAAGAGCCAGTAAAAATTGCTGAGCAAACGGTAGAAGAATCAGTTACTACGCAAAGTGCTGAACGAACTAAGACAAAAAGTACAGATGATACAGCGCCATTATGTTATAGCTGTGGCAACCAAACGCAACGAGCGGGAAGTTGTTATGTGTGTACTGCTTGCGGAAGTACGACTGGCTGTAGCTAGTAGTCAGCCGACAAGTAATAAAAGGCCCTTGAGTAATCAAGGGCCTTTTAAGTCAGTTGTCATTTGAAGCTTATGGTAAAATAACATTAATGCGCGTATTTATAATCTATCATCCAAATTCTGAACATTCACGAAGTGTTGAAGAGTACGCAAGAGATTTTGCTCGACAAATGTCTCACGATATTGAGCTTATAAGTCTTGAATCTCGTGAAGGAGCTTATTTGGCAACTCTCTACGATGTCGTCCAATACCCGGCTATTTTAGCAGTAGACTCTCAGAGCAGACTACTAAAGTCATGGCAGGGACCAGACCTACCGTTAATGGATGATGTATCTTATTACACGCAAGATTAACCTTGATACTATAGGGAGAGTAAGCTATAGTAAAAATTACACATACGCTCTCTATTAATGAGATAAATGGCTATCAACCATATAAATGATTCGTTCAGGCGTAGCAGAAAGAAATTTACATATGTAAAGAGTAGAATCTGACGCAAAAGGTAGCGTAATACTTATAACTAAGAGCTAAAAGAATCACTTCTTTTGGAAGCCAGATGGTACCGTCCTAATAAGGATTCTGGCAGACAAGAGAAGTGATTTTTTATTAAGGAGAAAATATGAAATTTAAAGCAGGAACCCGACGTCGAGCACTCGAGTATGAACGAGCCCTTGTTGCTGATTGGAAACTAAACAAGACATTTGAAAAATCTGTTGCGAATAGGCCTCAAGATAATGCATATGTATTCTACGACGGTCCTCCTTTTATTAGCGGCTCTCCGCATCACGGCACACTACTCAGCTCAATTATTAAAGATGTAGTTCCACGTTACCAGACAATGAAAGGTAAGCGTGTTGAACGAGTATGGGGCTGGGATTGTCATGGTCTGCCGGCAGAAAGATTTACTGAAAAGAAACTAGGTATCCATAGCCGAGAAGAGGTTTTGGAATACGGAATAGAAAAGTATATTGTAGCTTGCCGAGAAAATATGGTTCAGACAAGTAGTGAATGGGAAGACACTGTTGACCGTATTGGTCGATGGGTAGACTTCAATGGTGCCTACAAGACCATGGACAAAGACTATATGGAGTCAGTATGGTGGGCATTTAAAGAGCTTTACGAAAAAGGCAAAATCTATGAGGGTGAAAAAGTCCTTATGTACTGTACGCTTGACGCTACGCCACTATCTAAGGCTGAAGTCACAATGGATGCAGGTGCCTATCAGGATATAACCGACCCAAGTGTTTACGTAAAATTTAAGCTCACAGACAACGATGCTTCTTTACTAGCTTGGACCACAACTCCGTGGACATTATTGGCAAACACAGCACTAGCCCTAAATGAAGATATTGATTACACAGAAGTTGTGATTGACGGTGAGAAATTTATAATAGCAGATGATTTGTTAGACAAAGTATTAACAGATGAAAAACATAATAAGCTAACCTACAAAAAAGTTCGCACATTTAAGGGCAAGGAACTTATTGGTAAAAGCTACGTACCGTTATTTAAGGACCATGGAGCAGGAGCACATAAGATCTGGAATGCTGACTACGTTACAACTGAAAGTGGTACTGGAGTCGTTCATATTGCTCCAGCCTACGGTGAAGAGGACTTTGCCTTGGCTAGAGAGCATAAGATTCCTGTCGTTCACGTTCTAGACGCCAACGGTGATTACACTGAGGGTGAATGGCTTGGACAGAACGTCTGGGAAGTAAATAAGCCTATAGCTAAAGAATTAAAGGAACAGGGAATAGTCTGGAAGATCGATTATTATCGTCATAGCTATCCACATTGTCATCGTTGTGGCACTAGACTAATGTATCGTGCGCATCCTAGCTGGTTTATGGATATTGATTCACAACGTGATGCTATGCTTAAGAAAAATAGCAATATTAACTGGTTCCCGGAACATGTTAAGAATGGTAGATTTGCAAAAACTATTGAACAAGCACCTGATTGGAATATCTCTCGCGATCGTTTCTGGGCGACTGCTATGCCCGTCTGGAAGGGTACGGATAAGGCCGGGAAGGAGCACGTAAGAGTCGTCGGAAGTTACGCAGAGCTCAAGGAATTATCTGGAAAAGAATTAAAGGACTATCATCGACCTTGGATTGATGGCATTACTTTTGAGATAGATGGAGTTCATTACGAACGTATCGATAAAGTATTAGATAGTTGGTTCGAAGCAGGCAGTATGCCTTTTGCGCAGTTTCATTACCCATTCGAGAATAAAGCTAAATTCGAACAGAACTATCCTGGAGATTTTATTGTTGAATATATTGGACAGGTGCGGGCATGGTTTTACTATATGCATTCAATGAGTGTGGCTCTCTTTGGAGGCAACTCATTTAAGAACGTTATTGTAACTGGAAACGTTGCAGGTAATGATGGACGAAAGATGAGTAAGAGTTATGGGAACTTTACTGATCCAAATGAGTTAATGGATAAGTTTTCGGCAGATAGCTTACGTTTTCTTCTAAGCTCAAGTCCTTTACTCAACGGAGAAGACTTCGCATTGCAAGATAAAGAGGTCGGAGATGTTGCTCGAAAACTCTCTATGATATGGAATATGTACGATTTCTTTACTATGTACGCAGAAGTGGATGGCTGGGAGTGGAAGGGCGCACATGAAGATCCTTCAGACGAGTGCACTAATCCACTAGATATATGGATAATAAGCAGGGTACACCAGCTCACGAGTGAAGTAGAAAAGCATATGGATGAATATGACATCCCTAATGCCATGAAGCCTTTATTACCATTCATTGATGACGCTAGCAACTGGTATGTACGCCGTAGTCGTCGAAGATTCTGGAAGAGTGATGAGACAGAAGATAAGAGTGATGCATATCGGACTCTACATTATGTCCTGACTCAGCTTTCAATAATTATGGCGCCATTTACTCCTTTCTTAGCCGAGGAACTTTACAGACTTCTCACAGGCGGTGAATCAGTGCATCTACTCGATTGGCCAAAAACCGGACATATTAACGAACTTTCCATTCAGCATATGCAGATAGTTCGAGATCTCATTAACCAGGGCCTTTCACAGCGAGCAGCGGCAGGCATAAAAGTTCGCCAGCCATTAAAGAAGGTTACAGTTCATGGAGTAAGCGATCTTGCACCCGAACTAATTGAAATTATTGCTGAAGAACTTAACGTTAAAGAAGTCGAAGTCATAAAGGAGTCTAATCCTGAGACTGAGATACACGCCGAGATTGATACTTCACTAAATGCTGAATTAAGACAAGAAGGATTGATCCGTGAAGTTATTCGACAAGTACAGAATGCTCGGAAAAAAGCTGAATTACAAGTCGATGACCGAATAAAACTGTCACTCTCTTCGGATGAGGCATTACTTAAGGATGCAATGGAAAAACTAGGCAAAATTGTAGCAGAAGAGACACTTGCAACACGGATTGATCTGAAGCACATAGAATACGTTCATAGTAGCGAAGTGCAGGTTGAAGGAATGAAACTTATTATCTCTCTTGAGAGATAAGTTCCATAACCCCTTTACAGAGGTGGAATAATTTGGTATGATCTAATCTGTAACATTTTTCGAAAGAGATACTATAAATGAAAAAAGCAGTAATCGCTACAGGCGGCAAACAATACATCGTAACAGAAGGACTAACTCTTGAAGTTGAGCTATTGGGCGATGAATCAAAAGTAAACTTTACGCCACTCCTAGTTATTGACGGAGACAAAGTCAACGTTGGTACACCTGAAGTGAAGGACAGTACAGTCACAGCAGAAGTTATCGAGAAAGAAATTCTCGGAGATAAAGTGCTCGCTATCCGCTATAAGGCAAAGAAGCGTGTTCATAAGATACACGGTCACCGCCAACATAAGTCTGTAATTAAAATTACAAAGATTTCATAAGATAATCTTGTAGTAATAATTCAATAGAGGAGTCTTTATGGACTCCTCTATTTTTTTGCCTGAAAGGTGGTATAACCACCGCTGTTATGGTAGTCTAGTAGTAACCATAACCAGAGAGAAAAATGTCTAAAACGATCGCAATATTAAACCAAAAGGGTGGAGTAGGTAAGACAACAACAACAATTAATGTTGCTGCCTATTTGGCAAAGCTTGGCCACTCAATTCTTATCGTTGACCTTGATCCCCAAGGTAACGCTACGAGTGGTCTAGGTATTGATAAACAATCTTTAGAGAACACCACATATGATGTCTTGTTTGGTACCGTAAACGTTGCACATATCATAAAAGATACCTCACTTGCTGGTCTACATATCTTGCCTACAAATTCACAATTGGCGGCTGCAGAAGTTGACCTAGCAATTGAAGAACGAAGAGAATTCCGCCTAAAAGAGTCACTCGACACTATCTCTTATGACTATATTCTTATCGATTGCCCACCATCCCTCGGTCTACTTAGTTTGAACGCATTAACGGCTGCTAACCTTGTACTTGTTCCTGTTCAAGCGGAATATTACGCGCTTGAGGGGCTCGGTCAACTACTCGACGTAATTCAGAGAGTACGACAAGGTTTAAATAGTAACCTAGAACTTCTTGGCATAGTTATGACTATGTATGACAGTCGGACGTCATTGTCGGAGCAAGTTATGGCTGAAGTGAAGAAACACTTTGGACAAAAGTTATTTAATACAGTTATTCCGCGTAATGTCAGACTCGCAGAGGCTCCAAGTTTCGGTAAATCAATTCTGGAACATGATAAGTGGTCTAAAGGAGCTCGTAGTTACAAGAGTCTAGCAAAGGAGATTGAAGAACGTGCAAAATAATAAATTAGGTCGAGGATTCGATTCTCTTATACCAAAGAACTTCGATTCATCAATATTAGCTTCAGATGACGAGCGCATAAAGAAAATCGATATTTCATTGCTCGAACCCAACCCTGAACAACCTCGCTTACACTTTGACGAGAAGGCACTCCAAGAGCTAGCGGACTCTATAAAGCAACACGGCATTCTGCAGCCTCTTGTTGTGACACCAAATAATGACAAATATTACATTATTGCTGGTGAGCGCCGATGGAGAGCCGCAAAAATAGCAGGCTTAAAGACTGTACCTGCCGTTAGCCGATCATCTAAGCAGCTTGAGAGACTAGAGTTAGCTCTTGTTGAGAACGTCCAGCGCGTTAATCTATCTCCGCTGGAACAGGCCGCATCGATACAGTATCTACACGATCAATTTAGTCTAGACTATATAACTATCGGTAGTCGCTTAGGCAAGGCTGCAGTAACGGTGCAGAACACTGCTAGGCTGCTCCAGTTACCAAAACAAGCTATAGAAGCCCTAGGAGATAAAAAGATTACAGAAGGGCACGCACGTACTATCCTGGCGCTTAAAGATGAAAAAGACCAACTAGTCCTACTACAGCTAATAATTAAGAATGAGTGGTCAGTACGACAGGCAGAGAGATATGTTGTGGCCCATAAAAAAGGTACTTCAACATCAGCATCGGCGATCAAGAAGGTCGCAACGGTTTCGCCTCAGACTGAAAAGCTCACTAAAATACTCAAGACCAAAGTATCTCTTAAGCG
>CALRBD010000022.1 GCA_943353855.1 uncultured Candidatus Saccharimonas sp. | reverse complement strand
GGTGTTGTTATGAATTTCATGCAAACTAACGGTAATGGCGGTCAGCCACTGGCAGTATCTAGGATAGGGATGAGTAAAGAGCATGCCCAATCTCTAATTAAAATGCTCCAACAATCTCTAAAGCAGGCAGAAAATCAAGAAGCCCCAAAGAAACCTAGGATTAAAAAGAATACACAAGACAACAAAAAAACTGATGCATAGTTCAGTAAGTTTGCTTAATTTGTAATTTAAGCGTATAATCACCCCTGTTATTACGTTAACTTTGACGTAATAATATGCACCCGTAGCTCAGCGGATTAGAGCATCTGTCTTCGGAACAGAGGGTCGGCGGTTCGAATCCGTCCGGGTGCACCAATACTAGAGCCTCGCTAAAGCGGGGCTTTTGTATTGGTAGATTTGCGTAGTGAATCCGAACCCCAGGTCCGTTCATAAACTTTTCGCGCAAAGTGAAATAGTGAAACTTCCGTCCAGGCGTACCAAACATAAGCATGTTAAACTTGTGTTATGTTAAACAATAAAAAAATACGCTATATTCATCTAATAGTAATATTTTTAACAATAGTAATTTGTATGTATCAGTCTCTTTCAAAAGGCTGGGTATCGTTCATATTAATTCCTTTGTCGGTTTTTGTGTTACCAATTTATGCGTTTTTTGGGTATAAGTCATTAAACACTAATACAGGTCCTTATAAACAGTGGATTAGACTTACCGGCTACCTACTGACTTTTTTTGTTTTAATATTTTATGTAGGTACTGTCGGTATTGACGATACAAACAGAGTATTATTGTTTGGTTTTTATAATAGTACAGATACCTCTCAAGTTACTCAAATATCTGAGAATGCAAGCAGAGCTGCCTTTTTTTTAGGGCCCGCAACATTATTACTGTTAATTGTTTTGTTGATTGCAAACAATATGAAAAAGAGTAATAAGACTAAATACACCAATAAAAATGAATATATTCGATTACCGTAGCAACATAAACTGATTCTAACCTAGTACATAATGCCCCACCATTTTTAGGTTTTTTATTTAGATAAATGTGGTTCTCATGATTGGACAAACGATTTGGAGGGTGGTTAGAAAAAGCTGATCGATCACATCATTAGTTACATGTACCATCTTTTTACTTTTAGGCTTAGATGGCTTACTATTAAATAGTTACGCTAAAGTAAAACTTAATTATTGATTCAAGAGTAAAACCAGCTCACTATAAGTGTAATAGAGTAAATATATAGGAATAAAAATATGAAAATTAATGTGTCTAAAACCCGCGAAAAGTATCCTTTAAGTCCTAAAAAAGTACTTAAAAAGACACTGACTCATACATTATGGTTGTTTATTCTGGTTGGAATTGGAGTAGTAATAGCAGTGGTAGCGGCTTTTGGAAGCAGCAAGCCAGGCGTGGCACTAATTGTGATAGCTATAGCTGCCGTCCTAGACCTAATAGTCTTTGGTCTCACCTACTGGTATCAAATGTGGTACTTCGCTGTATATTTCTATGAAATTGATGATGACTACGTCAGTATTCGCAAAGGCCCTATAACACCAAATGAAATAACCGTCCCCTTTGAACGTATACAGGATGTTTATGTTGACCAAGATTTGCTAGACAGAATATTTGGCTTGTATGATGTCCATATTTCTAGCGCAACTATGAGCTCTGGAGCTGCAGCACATATTGACGGCGTGGCTAAAGAAGCAGCTGATGGGCTCAAATCACTTCTTTTACAAACTGTTAGTGCCAAGATGAAGCGAGGCGCAATTAATCAAACACCAAATCAAGCTACCCCCGCGAAACAACAATGAACCCCAGTGAACCAACCCAACAGTCTTCTGCTGCCGCTGCTGCAAATACAGCGGCTAAATCAAGCGTTACAGAGAAAAACTTTCCTATCAGTATACGTTGGGTGTGGGCAAATGTGGCCATTAGCTTAGCCGCTTTCCCACTAATCTTTTTATACCTTATTACTGAAGTGGGTTTTGTATTTTCATTAATAACATCGCTGTCGGTGGTGATCATTAATATAACTGTTGTAATTATTCAGCGTAATTATTATCATTTCGATTTTGGTGACCAATATATAACCATTAGACAAGGTGTTATTAAAAGACAGGAACGACACATACCGTATGGTGTTATTCAAAACGTCATGATAAAGAGAAGCTTTAGCGACCGCCTATTTGGATTAGCCACAATTAACGTACAAAATGCCGTGCAGCAGTGGAAGCCGGGTGGTGCAGCAGGCTCCGCCGACACCGTAATGGGCTCGAGCGGAACTGACTTTAACTTACCTGGCCAGACACCCAAAAACGCAGAGGTATTACGAAAGATTGTTCTAGAAAAAATGAAAGAAAACCCTGACTGGGGAATACACGCTGGTTTATAAAAACTAGCAAAACTATATAGGTAGATAAGGTGGTTGATGGTTTACGCAGCGATTGAACAATTATAAGCAAGGAACATGGACCTAACCTTCTCGGGTAAATACCTGTTAGGAGCAGGTATTTAATTAAATAACGACTTATTCTAACTAATTCTAAGAATATATTTAATAAATTCAAATGACCTCTGCTACTATTGATAAATGGATTTATTACTTGATAAAGATATATATACTAACCAAATAGAATACTTCTTCTCACTACATGGTCCTCGTTTTGATTACATGAATAACTCCATGGCCAAGTCTTTATCTAAAAGATTCGGTAAAGAGTTTAGGCCGATACGAATATTGAACGCATGGCCTAGCAAAGAGTACGATAATGGAAATTATGTTATCTTGAACAAAAAGAGCTATACGCTTCGTAAAGATCTTGGTAAGCCGGTCGTGTATCTACCAGATTATGAAGATGTGAATATGGAATTTATGCAGAACAAGACTATTCAGGATATTGCGAATAAGTTACTTGAAAAACAAAAAACAGTCTATGTTTACCCGTTTACTACTTCGTTCCTTGATTTGCCGCCAGATATTTTCACAGTTCTCGGACCTGATAATAAGTTAGTGAAAAAATATGATGACAAAGTTTGTCAGACAGAATTATTTGAATCGCTTGATTTACCGCGTAATAAAGTACGGGTTTTTAAGGATGAGGCGGCACTTTTGGCAAACGAATCGGATATTATTCCTTGTTACTTGAGTGCTGCATACACATCAGGTGGTAATGAGAGTGGTTTGATTAACGATTCCGAAATGCTTCACGAGTTTTTAGCTAGACTAAGACCCGTAAATAAGAGGAGTCATTTCTTAGTTGCTGACATTTTTGAAGATCTGGTAATTGCACCGAATGTTAACGCCTTAATAACAGCACAAGGTAAAACGTATGTCCTTGTAGTTGCAGACCAGATACTGCAGGGCAACCGTTACCTCGGCAATCTCTACCCTTCCATTGTTGATAAAAAGCACTTGAAACTAATTTACGACACGACAAAAAAACTTGGAGACTACTTGGCTAAAGAAGGCTACAGAGGTTTATTTGGTTGTGACTTCCTGATAAATCAAAAAGGAAATCTAGTAATCGTAGACTTGAACCCACGACATCAAGGAGGATATGCTTGTAATGGATTAGCTTTGAAGCAAAAAAATATAAACCTTACTGATATTGAATTAGCCACTTATCAGGGTGATGAAGTCAGAATTTCGCAGAAAGAGCTCGATGAAGAATTAGACTTTGCATGGTCGCACAGCAAGCTAGTACCCGCCAAAAAAGGTCAGATTATCCATAATGATTACATTCTGAATGATATTGAAAAACCCTTTCAAAAAATAGGCGAATCTTTTGCGGCCGAATTCTACAAGAAGGGATCTGTATTTATTGAGGGGTATATTGGCTACCAAGTACAGACTGCAAAAGTTCGAAGTGAGCTTGAACCAAAAATGCTGCACATCAAAGAGCAATACGATTCCCAAGTTATAAGATAATAGAAAGTACGGAATATTAGTATTCTCGACTTTGCTATAACAAAGTATCACGAATAAAACTTACTTCACCTTGTAGTATTATTGCTACACTATATCTTTACCAGCCACCACTTGAACCACCACCTCCAAAGCCTCCACCGCTAAAGCCTCCAAAGCCTCCACCGCCACCACTTGAACCACCACCTGCCCACCAGCTAGGTGATCTATTTTGAGCCTTTCTTTGCGCATAATTAGCTGAAACTGCTCTATCCAGGAATAGACCTAGTGCTACCAATGCTCCAGTTGCGATAAGTCCTGTAAGAATTAATCCCGAAATGATACCAATAAAGACACCTATAATTCCTCCTATAGCTCCGCCTGCCCACCAGCTTTTTGAGCGTGCTAAGATCGATGAAAGCCAAATGCCTCCAACGAACACTACAAAGAACATAAACTCGAATAAACTAAAAACTGACCTTGTTGAAGTCTGTCCATTTAAGGCTGCATCGTACTCATTATTTATGGCAAGCTGAATTGAATTTAAACCAGCACTTATTCCTTCAAAGTACTTTTCATTTCTAAACTCCGGAGCAATAACGTTGCGAATAATTTGGCTTGAACGAGCATCGGTTAAAGCTCCCTCAAGCCCGTAACCAACCTCAATACGAATCTTTCTATCGTCTTTAGCAATTAGAAGCAGTACACCATTGTTTTTATCTTTTGTACCAATGCCCCAATCACGAGCCACACGAATGCTATAGTCTTCTAGGGAATCATTATCAAGAGTTGGAATTATGAGTATAGCAATCTCATTGGAGCTTTTTGCTCGTGAGGCTGCGATTGATTCCGCAAGTATATTTTTCTGATCCTGTGTTAACGTTCCGGTCGTATCAACTATTGGGATATCTGTAGGGGCAGGGGGTACATCGAGGGCCGAGACGGATGATGACAAGCCTGCGAAAACAATCGCAAAAAGGAATACAGATATTACAATCCTAGTCTTGGTGAATATATTACCAATAGTCATAGCTTGTATTTAGAAAATTACGTCTGGAGCTTTTTGACTGCCTGGATCGGCTTCAAAATAAGTGAACTTGTCAAAGTTAAATACCCCAGCAGTTACGTTAGATGGGAATCGCTGGACCTTTGCATTATATGTAGCGGCCGAATCATTAAAGTCTTTTCGAGCAACTGCTATTCGGTTTTCAGTACCCTCTAACTGAGCCTGAAGGTCACGGAACGCTTCTACTGCTTTAATCTGCGGGTAACTTTCAACTGTTACAAGGAGTCGACTAATTGCAGTTCCGAGTTCACCTTGAGCAGCCTGATACTGCTTGAGTTGTGCATCTGTTACTTTTGTCGGGTCTATTTGAATACTGGTTGCTTTTGTTCGAGCTTCAACAACTTTAAGTAGTGTTGTCTGTTCAAAATCAGCGGCACCCTTAACGGTACTCACTAGATTAGGCACTAGATCCGATCGTCGCTGATATTGAGTCTGAACATTACCAAAAGATTTACGTACATCTTCTCGATTATTAACAAGACCGTTGTAGCTTCCGGCAATTAAAATTAGTACTAAAGCAATTACTCCGGCAATAATACCCGGTATTAACCACTTATTTGTTTTAGCTTTTTTCATAATATCCTCCTTCAATATATTAACATAAGAGAAAATATTATATATGCCATGGGCTGTATATAATTTCACGCTGACAAACATAACCGTTATAATAAGTGGATATGACTCAATCGAATAATCCTGAAATAAATCCACGCATTATTGCCGCTGCTATTGCCGGGATGAGTCTACTTTTGATATTCAATTTTCTAACAAACCAGACTTTCAGCGATAACCCTTTTCTTGTTCTTGGTACGGCCTGCACTCTTCTGCTATTTGGTTTTGTTCACCTACTTCCTAGCGTTCGTCCCCATGTTTCTAAAGCAGCTTCACTTTACGCTTATCATTGGATACTTTGTTTCGTACTAATTTTTATTGTCCCGACGTTATCATATTTCCTTTATATATGGGTCCTACTTATATATCTAACGTATTTTAGCTATAAGGCAAAAGGTGTTGTCTATAGTTCTATAGCATTATGGGCGGCACTGGTCATGGGCGTTCAATACCAAGATAATGGCCTTACTGTAAGTTCATTCAGCAAGATTGTTCCACAGTACATCCTTCTACTTATAGTTAGTCTTGTTCTGACACAGCTGGTTTTCTCCAATGTACAAAAAAGAAATGATATGGAATCTAAGGTAGATCAGGTCGAACGTGAGCGTAAGAGACTGCTCGGTCTAATAAACACTATGTATGACCCGGTCATCACTACGGATGGTAAAGGATTCATTCTAGCCTACAACGCAGCCGCGCTTAATTTGTTGGATACCCATATGACGTTAACCGGTAAGCATATTCGAAATATACTGAAGCTAAAAGATGCGAAGGGTAACAACGTAGATATTCTTCATGAACTTGAAGGAACCACTAATATTCAGAGACGAAAAGATCTATTATTGCCTGTTGGTTCTACGGATCACATATCACTAGATTTAAGTATCAGCACGATAATGGGAGAGTCACTTTTTTCTAAGAAAGAGGGCTACACATTGTTGCTAAGAGATATTACTAAAGAAAAATCACTAGATGAAGAAAAAGACATATTTATCGCTGAAGTAAGTCACGAACTAAGAACACCTATTACGATCGCAGAAGGTGAACTATCCATGGGCATGCTACTACTCGATAAGCCAAAACCTGCAATGGATGAAATAAAAGAGTCTGTTTCAAAAGCTCACAGCCAGGTCATTTTTCTGGCAGACATGGTCAATGATCTGACAGCACTATCTAGAGCAGAGCGCAGTGACACAAAGATGGAAATTCAGCAGTTTAAAGTGGCGGATATTATTAAGGAGATCGAACAGCTTTATACTGCTCAAGCCGCAAAGAAAGGGTTATATTTAAAAACTAGTGTCGATCTAAAAATAGATACAATCTCTACCAATAAACTTTATTTCAAAGAAATTATGCAGAACTTCGTAACAAACGCGATTAAGTATACCCAGCAAGGCGGTATTACTGTAGCTGTAAGGACTGAGGGTCCAGATGACATCTTAGTAGCTGTAACTGATACAGGCAACGGAATTGCAAAGAGCGAACAATCTAAAGTATTTGATAAATTCTGGCGCTCAGAAGATCCACTAACAAGATCTACTAATGGCACTGGACTCGGTCTATTTATTACAGCAAAGCTAGCACGTCATATTCATGGTGATCTCAGTCTAGATTCAGAGCTCAAAAAAGGATCTACCTTCTCGCTCAAAGTTCCAAAAATACTACAAAATGAAGACTTAAAATAATTGCACAAACAGAGGTAACATGTTACTATTTACAACGTCTCAACTTAAACAATGAGACTTAAGGGCCAGTAGCTCAGCTGGTTAGAGCACCTGCCTCTTAAGCAGGGTGTCGAGGGTTCGAGTCCCTCCTGGCCCTCCAAAGATATCTGAACAGATACCAATTAGTTCCAATAGCAACACCTCTGTTTTATTGTTTCTAAT
>CALRBD010000021.1 GCA_943353855.1 uncultured Candidatus Saccharimonas sp. | reverse complement strand
TAGCTGAAAAAGAAGCGAAAGAAGTTCGTAAGGCTGTAGCTAAGACTGAAGAAGCTGAAATGCCTAAAGCTGGACCAGCTCCAAAAACTCGTAGCCTACTAGAGCGACGCGGTAAGAAGTACCAAGAATCTTATAAAGTTCTTGAGGCAGACAAAGAATATAGTCTCAACGAAGCTCTTGTTCTTGCAACAAAGAGTAGCCCTGTTAAATTTGACGCTACTGTTGAAATGCATATCCGTCTCGGTGTTGACCCACGTCATGCTGATCAGAATATCCGTGGTAACCTAACACTTCCATCTGGAACAGGTCGCACAGTACGTGTAGCTGTATTTGCTGACGGTGATGATGCCGAAAAAGCTAAAGCTGAAGGTGCGGAAATTGTTGGAACAGAAACAATCACTAACGCTCTTAAAAAAGGTGTTATTGATTTCGATGTTCTAATTGCAATGCCGTTACTAATGGCTAAGCTAGGTAAATTTGCTCGTCTTCTTGGCCCACGTGGTCTTATGCCTAACCCTAAAAGCGGTACAGTAACTACAAACGTTGCTAAAGCTGTTAAAGAGTCCAAAGGCGGACGTGTTGAATTCCGTGTAGATAGCACCGGAATCGTACACCTTGGAATCGGCAAAGTTAGTTTTGGTGATAAAAAACTTCTTGCTAACGCTGAAGCTGTAATCTCTAACGTGAAAGCTGCTAAGCCTTCAAGTGTGAAGGGTAACTATGTTCGTTCAATGTATATTGCAACAACAATGGGCCCAAGCATCAAAGTCGTTACACAATAAATCTTTAACTAATAAATATTAGTTGTAATATTGCACTATACTCTTGTAGATAGTGCAATTTTTTCTGTACAATACACTGGAATTGAAGAGGGGTTTTTAGTGGGTGTATATAGCAACATTCAGATTAAAGAGGCGATAAAAGAAGGACATATTGTCTTTCATCCTTATATTGAAGATCATATTGCTGGCAGCAGTGTAGATGTCACACTTGGTAATTGGTTTTATCGTACTGAGCGACCTAGCCAAGGAGCATTCTACAACCCTTTTGAGGAAAAGGCAGTGCAGGCCTATTTTGGAGAGCCTCAGGAAGCTGAGATCCACGAAAAATGGGCTAAGAAGCATGGTCGACGATTGTTTGAAAACATTCCGGCAGATCACCCAATTATAGTCCTACGACCGCACGAACGTATATTAGCCCACACACATGAATTCATTGGTATTAAGGCGCCAGGAACCAGCACTATGCAGGCTCGCAGTACTTGGGGACGAAACGGAATCGCTGTCTGTCTTGATGCCGGCTGGGGAGATCCAGGCTACATAAACCGTTGGACCATGGAAATATATAATATGAACCAGCACGAAAGTGTTGTTCTGCCGGTTGGCGAGCGTATTGCACAGTTAGTATTTTATGAAACGGGTCCTGTGGATAGCGAGTATAAAAAGCTGAGTGGCAAATACCAGACGAAAGCTAGTGACAAACTAGAAGATATTATTTCAGATTGGAAACCATCTCAGATGTTACCGCGCGCTCACAAGGATATTCGGAGTAAACCAATTGTAATAAAAGGGCTTAAAAAGTAAGATTAAATGCTTAAAAACCTAACTGTGGTGGGAAAAGGATAAATATGCAAGACACTACAGGACTCTTTTTAGTCATAGAAGGTACGGATGGTTCCGGTAAGGGAACCCAGTTTAAAATTCTTGCAGATAGACTAAAGCGTGAAGGACATGATGTCGTCACGTTTGATTTCCCTCAGTATGATCATGACTCAAGCTATTTTGTGAAGCAGTACCTTAATGGAAACTATGGAACCGCGGATGAGGTTGGTCCATACACAGGTTCGTTATTTTATGCACTAGACCGATATCAAGCTGCTCCTGCAATTCGACAGGCCCTTGCAGACGGCAAGATAGTTCTAGCAAATAGATTCACGGGGTCCAATATGGCCCACCAAGGAACTAAATTTACAAATGACGAAGAGCGTCGTGGGTATTTTATTTGGCTGGATAATCTTGAGTTCTTAATGCTAAAAATACCAAGACCTGACAAGAATATTGTACTTCGAGTTCCGGCAGCAACGGCCCAAAAGCTTGTAGATAGAAAAGAAGGTCGAATTTATACTAATAAGAAACGTGATATTCATGAGGCTGATCTAAGCCATCTTGAAAGATCAGTCAGTGTGTATGACGATCTATGTCAGCTTTTTCCACGTGACTTCCAACGAATTGATTGCGTCCGTAGCGGACAACTAATGGATATTGATACTGTCAGCTCTATTCTATGGAATACAGTTGAGCCACTTCTGCCAGTGATCAAAGCCGGTACAGAACCAAAACTAGTAAACATTAAAGCACAGCCCTATGTACAGAAGAATAATGAAGGTCAATACACAATAACACCATTAGGAAAAGAATTCCTGGACAAAGCCGTAACTAACACTACAGGCAATGTCTATGTTTTTAATGACACGCTTAGTCCTACTATGATTGCAGCTGCTATGGCTCGCTTAAGTCGTCGTAGCGATGATATGCGAATTACGATCCTAGATGAGTTTGCCGGAGCTGCCGGTAAAGACGAAAAGCTACTACAGCGTGTCATTACCGCATATGGCGATGATTCAGTTCAGCAACTTGTTGGATTGCATATGGTTGTCGAAAAAGCTTCCAATATTCTCACTAAGAAATTGGAGTGGGGACGTCTGGCTGCCTACTTAGAACAGTCGACCCGCTACATTTATTATGACAAGAAGGATGCAAACGGAAATTATCCTTACCATGTTCCAAGTCATTTTAGTGCTGATTTAAAAATTAGTTACATGCGAGCAATGGATAGCATATTTGATAACTACTCATTAATGGTCCGTCATCTTACAAAATATATTCAAGATAATTCATCGACTCCAGAATCAGAAAGAGATGCTGCCTGGAAAGGTGCTGTTCGGGCTCAGGCCTGCGATGCAATTCGTCCAGTGCTTCCAGTTGCAACCCAATCAACAGTCGGGATATACGCATCCGGACAAGCTTTAGAAAGCCTTATCATGCATCTTATGAGCGACGAACTTAAAGAGGCTCGAGACGTCGGTCAACAGTTGCTAGACGAAGCACGGAAAGTCCTACCTACTTTCCTTGAAAGAGCAGACAAGCCGACTCGAGGAGGAGCTACTATTGCCTATCGGGCTAATACCCATCATGCAGTCAAAGAAAAAGCAAATGAACTTTTATCCCAGCAATATGGACAATACGAGGATAAAGTTAGATTAACTAGAGTATGGCCTAGAAACGAACTCGACCTTGTGCCCGACATGCTTTACGAACATAGTCATCTATCGCTTCAAGAAATACAGCAAGAAGTTTCAAAATGGGACTACGCTAAAAAATCATCAGTCTTTTCCGCATATATGGGAGAGCGATTGAACCGACGTCATAAACCCGGGCGAGCAATTGAGAATGCTCACTATAGCTGGGATCTTGTCTGCGACTATGGCATATTTAGAGACCTGCAGAGGCACCGCATGGTAGATGATCTTGCATGGCAAGTACTAACTCCTCGTTATGGTTATGAAATTCCTGATCTAGTTGAAGAAGCCGAACTAACTGACCTGTTTGAAGACTGCTTCGACATAAGCTTGCGCTTGCATAGTGTATTGCAGGCCGAAGGTTCAGAAGTAGATGCGCAGTATGCGGTTCTACTAGGCCACCGAATGCGTTGGAAGATGACATTCAATGCAAGAGAGGCATTCCACTTCAACGAGCTACGCACAAGCCCTCAAGGTCACCCTGGATATCGTAAACTAGTTTTAGATATGCATGAAAAACTAAGCCTAGTGCATCCAATGCTTGGAGAAGCTATGAAGTTCGTCAATAAAGACGAAGACGAAGAGCTATCACGGCTAGCGGCTGAAAAATATACACAGTTCAAGCTTGAGCAATTGGGTGACGAATAACATTTCTTGTATCTCAAGATACTATTTGCTATACATATAGTATGAATACAGCACAGTCACATACACACAGACTCCTCCTAGGCCTTAGTGGGCTGTGCTTCAGAGTTACTGAGGCCAAGACGAACTAATCGTCCTCGCACAGCCCAAACAAAATAGGCCTCAGTAAGAAAAAAGGCCTATTTTTAATTTTGGAGAATACTATGCACGAATACGAACAAATACCTGAAGATAAAAAAGATGAAACACCCCAAGAAGAAACCATCCGGGCAATCGCTCGAGTAGTTATTCCTTATGCTGGAACAGAGCCAGCATATGAAGAGCCTCAAATCATGCATCAAGTAAGTGAATTTAGGGCTAATCTACCAGCCTAATCTGTTGACAAAACAGTGGTAGATAACGTACAATAGGGCTATCGTTACCAAAGACAGTAGCAGCTTTAAAGCTTAATATGCTACCGAGGTAGAAACTACTTGTTTCAGCTTTGATCAAATGTCTTTGGATATACGTCCAAAGACATTTTGTTTTTAAGCGGTAACGTGTCAAATAGGTCGATTTGACTTTAAATCTAAGAGGAGCCAATATGGCACTAACAAAAGATAAGAAACAAAACGTTGTCGATGAAGTATCTTCATTATTGAATGATTCTAAAATGACAGTCGTTGCAGCATACCAAGGTACTACTGTAAAAGCACTTCAAAAGCTTCGTAGTGAAGCCAAGAATGATGGAACAGTTATCAAGGTTGTTAAAAACAGACTTGTTATTAAAGCTGTTGAAGCTAGCGAAACACTTAAGGGAGCTGATGTCAGTGAACTTAAAGGTCAGCTACTTTACGCCTTTAACACAACTGATGAAGTTGCACCTGCAAAAGCAATTGCTGTTTTCGCAAAAACTAACCCAACAATGAAATTTGTTGGAGCTATCAGCGCTGATGGTAAATTCATGAGCGCCGAAGAAGTTACTGCGTTAGCAACATTACCAAGCAAGACACAACTCATCGCTGGTATTATCAGTACTCTCAACGGACCAGTAAATGGTGTAATGAGCGGACTTACTGGTAACCTACACGGACTTCTTCAAGCAATTGAAGCTAAGGCCTCTAACTAACTCGAAAGGAAATATTAAATGGCAGATCTAAAGAAATTTGCAGAACAGCTAGTTAATCTTACTGTTCTAGAAGTAAACGAACTCGGTACTATCCTAAAGGATGAGTACGGAATTGAACCAGCTGCAGCAGCAGTTGCAGTTGCAGGTCCTGCAGCAGATGCAGCTCCAGCAGCAGACGAAAAAAGTGAATATGATGTCATTCTTAAGGACGCTGGATCACAAAAAGTTGCAGCTATTAAAGCTGTAAAAGAAATCACTGGACTTGGTCTAGGTGAAGCTAAAGCTATCGTAGACGGCGCTCCAAAAACTGTGCTTGAAAAAGCAAAGAAAGAAGACGCTGAAGCAGCTAAGAAAACTCTCGAAGCAGCAGGTGCTACAGTAGAACTCGCGTAATACGAACTCTACAAAAATCTAAAGAGGCCACTAACTGTGGTCTCTTTTTATTTAAGGACTTTATTGCTTTTGAATCTTATATGTGTGACTATACAAATTATGACTAGCCCCTATGGTAATCTTCCTGAATACGAACCTGTCACTGAAGAAGTTAAGAAATATTTAAAATTTTCCACGATGACTCTTTTATGTGAAGGTGTCAGTGATTTGTTAAAAAAGCACTATGAACTTGATTTAATGGCTATAGATGCTCTAAAACATGATACTTCCGAGCGTGTAACCAAAAGGAATATTATTAGTGCAGAAAGATTCTATAACGCAGAGTTGCCTCTAGCTATAGTTGATATGAGTGAACACTGGGACAAAGACAGTGTTGGATTGCCACAGTATTCAATAACTAAGATAGATGAGTTTGGCCATAAATACGAATTTGAAGATGTTCCTTTGTTTGAAGAGGAAACATCTCACCAAGGTCTAATAGTCGCAGCAGGTAGATTAGCCTTGATACAGGAAACTATAGGATTCTGCCCAAAAGACTACCCGGGTAACCATGAATTCTGGGAAGCATAGATTCAACATCGCAAGATCTTTAGAACAAAAATATGTCAGAAACAATAAATTTATTTTTTATTTTTTCTAGAGCGAACTATTACAAATAAGCAGCCTATCGAAGAAATTAATACTAAAACTGATCCAGCTTTAATTGCAAAATAACTACCTTTTACAGTAAATCCAGTGCCAACTTCATAATTGCTTTTTGGGTTAGTAGCGTCATAGTAGACTCCGACTTTTGTATTATTAGGCACATTTAAGTAATCCGTTTGGCTAACGTCGATGTCCCCACGATACGTACTGCTTTTGCCCTTAGGACTAAATTCATATACAAGATAGTAGTACTTGTACTCTCGACGTTGATTAAACCTAGTGTAGCGTACATCAGTAAATATTTTTCTATCTACAATACTTGCTTCAATATATTGCCTATTCTTTTCGAATTGCCTACTACGAGGGATATCGTAAATTCCCGTAGCAATAAAAGCGATTCCCATAAAGCCAATCATTAAAAATGCTGCAAATATAAGATTACGAAAAATATTGTCTTTTCTGTATTTTAAATTATTCTTCATATGCTTATATTATAAAGCCTTTTATACTTTTATATAGCTGAAAAGGAATTAATCAACAATATCAATAGATTATGTATAATATTATCATGAATAAAAAGCTTGAGTCATTAGCAGTAGTCGTTAGCTACTTTCCCGTATACAACTCACGCGGTATAAGCCCAAAAAAAGGGATTGTCACCATAACCGAGAATGGTCTTGAACTGGTTAGTAGATGGTACATTTTGGGCAATAAAAGCTATGATGTGCCATTTGCAGACATGGATGGCTATAGTGTAACTCCCAGTGGCTTATACATTAATCACCACAGCAAAGCCTATCCAAGTTTTATTTCAATTCGTAAGTTGCCTTTTATCAGCGGGTCAAGAGGTGACGAAGAATTAGATAAGCTATCCCAAGCACTTAAAAGCAACGGGGTTAAATCACAACCACTTCAAGTCCGTAAATCTACTAAGGTCCTACTTACTGTTTTTCTGTTTGCTTTTCTATCCTTTGCAGCTTTTCTTATTTGGTCTGGTCTTTATTCAGGGCAATAACCACAGTATCTCTCGTACAATATTTTTTTCTCAGTAACCGTTGGTAAATTTGGTAGCTCTGGCTACACTGTCGACATTTATCCACAGCTTTACAATTAATATTTTTGACATGTATTAACTCACGTGTTATTTTTAGGGGCGTAAAGGTAGTCAAAAATACTACTTCGGGGAGAGACAAAAATGGCGGATGTTCCAGAGAAACAAATAAAAAGAATGCGAAGTTTAATCCAGGAAGCTGAGACAAGTTTAGCAGCTGCTAAAGAATTGTTGATCAGTCTTGTTGGAGATGACCCTATGGTACTTAGTTCTACTAAAGACGATAACCTCGGTAAAATTATCGAAGGCGTATTCGATGGTCAGAATATGGTCGGGTCAGACGGCAAAATGTATCCTGTACCGGCTAACTATGCTAGTAAATCAAAGCTCGTTCAGGGGGATATACTTAAACTTACTATTGCAGATGACGGCACCTTCCTTTATAAGCAAATCGGTCCAATAGCTCGACGTCAAATCGTAGGTACACTCGAACTTCGAGACGGCCATTACTTCGTTATTGTTGGAGATCATTCGTATCGCGTACTTCTCGCTAGCGTAACTTACTTCAAGGCTAAGCCTGGCGACCAGGTCAGCGTCAATGTTCCAGAAGAAGACCCAGGTGCTGAATGGGCTGCACTCGAAGCTGCACTCTAATAGACAAATAAATACAACGATATTTCATAACCTGTTGGGCTATACTATATAGACTATGGGGAGAGCATTATATCGTAAGTACCGTCCACAGTCATTGGACGAGATTTTTGGTCAGGAGCATATCACTGACACGCTACGCAATGCTATAAAAAAAGATGCAATTAGTCACGC
>CALRBD010000020.1 GCA_943353855.1 uncultured Candidatus Saccharimonas sp. | reverse complement strand
GAATAAAACCGATTGTATAAGGCAGTCCCCAATTAATAAGTAGTCCAAATACAATTAACGAGGTTGCAACCGCCGGTGTTGCGTACTTAAAAGTTGACCTGTTAGATTCTGAACCTTTTTTATGCTTTGTATGTTTGGTTTTTGACTTCACTTTTTTAATTATACATCACATATACGATGTACTTATACTTTGTTGTAGCATTATTTATGAAGTAATTATGTACCTAACTAGCAATACGTGTAACTAAATTACTGCCAGCTTCAGTTGCCCCGAAGAGCCAAACTAGGAAGCCCGTAACTAATACGGTCAGGACAACGATAGAAATATACCTCTGCTTATTTGTTGTTGCCTTCATTAATACAAATATAGCTAGTGCTGCACTTGGTAAGGCTGCATATGAAGCGGGTGAACCAACTATGCTATTAATCTTTACGTTTTGTAGCAACTGGAGTAAGTGATATAGGAAATATGCAGCCAGTGTAATGCTAACCGCTAGAACGAGGTTAACTGTATTGTCATTCTTTTTGTTGTTTTTTGTCATGTATAAACCCCTTGTTTTACTGGCTTATTGTACAGCATTGCTGAGTTTAGCAATATTCTGGCAATCTAGATTCAAAATTCTTATATACTCATTCTTTCAAATATGGCAATTCATAAGTTCATTAAAACATCTGTCTTTAGCTAGCCATTTTGACATAAGTAAAAAAGTACTATTTCTAGACTTTACCCTTTAGATAGAACATAATATTTATTAGAAAAGAGATCTCATGACATATTCAAAGAAATATAAATTAGGTGGTAACTTAGATGTGAATCGCATTGGCTTTGGCGCCATGCGAATTACAAACAAGGATAATTCTGGTATGCCTGATAATCCACAAAATTCTATAGATGTACTTAAGCGTGCAGTTGAGCTTGGAGTTAACTTTATTGATACGGCTGATCAATACGGAATGTTTGCTTCCGAAATACTTATTGGTGACGCACTTTACCCATATAATACCGGGCTAGTAATAGCTACTAAAGGCGGTTTGGTTCGTTTTGGACCAAGTAACTCCCCCGTTCGTCATATTAATAATGATGCTACGCCACAGCACCTGCACGAGGCTTTAAACGGTAGCTCGAGTCGACTAAAAATTGAAACAATAGATCTATATCAGCTGCATCGCATAGATCCAAACGTTCCAGCTGACATTACGTTTAAATTCTTAGCTAAGGCGCAGAAAGATGGACGAGTTATGCACCTTGGCTTATCAGAAGTTTCAGTAGAAGATATAAAACAGGCTCAGAAACATTTTAAGGTAGTTTCTGTACAAAATAGATATAGCGTCAGTAATCGTATGTGGGAGTCGGTGCTCGAGTACTGTGAAGAGCAAAACATTGCTTTTATCCCATTCTTGCCAATGGGTGGAGGTAAGGAAATGCAAGGCGAAGCCGTGTTGCAGAAAGTTGCGCTCAGGCATAATGCAACAATGCGTCAAATAGCACTGAGCTGGCTATTGCACCGCTCGGATAATATTATTCTAATTCCCGGTACTTCAAGTATCGCCCATCTTGAAGAAAATATGGCAGCTGGCGACATTCAGTTGTCTAAAGAGGACATGCGTGAACTAAACGCTATTTCAGGAAAATAGAAGAGGCGTTAGATTTGGTTCCAAAGTCGATAACTACTCAATATATTGGGTAGTTTTATTGCATAGTCAAGAACTAAGGTAAATAAACCGTGTTTTTAGTATCATTGATTTTACCAAAGAACAGGTAACGTAAAAACAATATTAGGTATAAGAAATCTATTATGAATAAAACCAACATAACCGCTAAAAGGTATATCTGACCGCCGAAAAGTATAGTCCAGCCAAAAACTTCAGAAGCAACTATAGACTTTATGAATACGAGTGAAACGTAGTTGATCACAACTAGAGCTAGGCCGACCAGTATCCAAATTGAGAGCCTAAGATAATCTTTGTTTATTTTTTTAAAGTTATTCTTTTTAGCCACGTTATGAGTATACCATTAGGATTTTACTAATTGGTGCATTCTAGAACAAATTAGCATTTATTTAGCCCAGGCGAAGCTGTAGCCATTGGACGATCCTGTAACTTCAAGATAAGTATCCCCAACCTTATAAACTGTATTCTTAAATGTATATCCCGCTGTGTTTTCTTCCTCATACTCATAGACTTGTTTCAACCCGAGTGTATTGCTGGCATACGAATTGAGTGTAACTAGATCTTTTTTTAAGTCTGATACAAGTAATACAAAAGGATCGTATCCCGGCTGCAATTGATTTGCATAGTAACTAATGCCATCGTTCTTAGCCACGGTAACTGTCTGATTGCTACTGACCTTGAATTCGGTTTGTCCACTATCTCTTTTCTCTAATGTGTACTTATCTGTTGCCAAGTCATTAACTTTATCGACTAATTTTGTGGCAGCATCTTGTGCAGTAAGAGACTTTGAAGACTCAGAATTTGAATCGGAAGTAGTTACTGGAGTGGTAACATTATTATTTTTACTTTTTTGCTTGTTGTACATTATATAACCGATAGCTACAGCTGAAGTTAATACAATAATAGCAACAATAACTACTATAGCAGTAGAGCCTTTTTGATTGTTTGTTTTCAATAAATTATCCTATATTTAGATTTATACTCAAATTGTATGGTAAGACTCAATATTAAACAATAGGCATAACCAATATGGTTCAGTGATCGAACTTTAATCAATTATTTTGCAATATCCAGTCAGCCACACTTTGAGGTGCTTGTTCTCTAACATATCGTGCATCTTGCGGTAAGTATTCATAGTCCCAGATTCTTGTCCATTCTTTACTATCACGCTCTATACCACGTTGTCGTCTGATATCTTCTGGAGAATCTACCCATATTTTGTAATCAAAATAGTCTTTTAGATCTTTACCTAGTGTCCCTAGACCCTCTACAACAACATACCCACTTGGCTGTACTGTTAAGCTTTTGCCTTCTGGGGTTTGATAGCTTGCAGCGCTGTGATGTCTGAGAGGCTCAAGCACTTGTTCCTTTAGACGCTCAAATTCAAAGTTACTGTGAACAGGAGTTTGCTCGTTAATTTCTATTCGCTTTTCTTTAGGCTTATAGAAATCGTCGATATGTACTATTTGGCTGTCACCTAATTTAGAAGCTAGTACTGTTGCAGTAGTGCTTTTACCCGCACCGCCACAGCCATCGATTGCAATTATGAGAGCTCCTTTGACTTTACGGCTGGATATTTCCTCTATTAATTTTTGTGGTATTTCAATCATATGATCATCTTAGCAAAAAGAGGCCAAATTGGCTTCTTTTATTTATCATGATGATATAAATGCCTTAATTAATTCTGCAAGTTTATTCGAACTTTCTTCCACACCATTACTATTTACAAAAACAGCATCTGCAATCTTATTGCCCTCAGCAATTTCAGCAGGAATGATTTCTAGTCTTCTATTTAGCTCAATCTCAGAAATATTTGGATCACGCTCTAATAATGTGGTTCGAAGATCATGCCCAGTATCGGGAAGGATCTGAATTATCTTATGATTCGGAAAAGAATCGCGAATTCTTTTTGCCCCACTTGGAGAATAGATGTACAGATAATGTTGATTATCGTGGACCTTTTTAGGCCATGTAGTTAAAAACTTGTTGCCATGGTATTCATTCCTAAATAATATTTCAGAATTTGATTCAATTATGTCTAAGTCATTATCGGACACGAATATATAATCATTATCGCCAGCAGGTCTTTGTTTTCGGCTCGTATGAGCTTTGTATTGTACAAAAGTGTGCCCGTTTATTTCTTTGTTTAAAAGATAATCTCTTAAAGTTGATTTTCCAGATCCAGAAGGTCCTATAAAAATAAAACCTAGAGCGTTAGCGTCTAGGTAATTATTTAATGATTTCATGGTGTCTATATTTTTGGTGCAGGGTGTAGGATTCGAACCTACGAAGGCATAAGCCAACAGATTTACAGTCTGTCGTGTTTGACCGCTTCACTAACCCTGCAAATTATTA
The DNA here is from genome assembly GCA_943353855.1 of uncultured Candidatus Saccharimonas sp. Classification (GTDB taxonomy): domain Bacteria; phylum Patescibacteriota; class Saccharimonadia; order Saccharimonadales; family AWTP1-31; genus CAJAXB01. Next base: position 4,563 of record CALRBD010000020.1, on the reverse strand, counting down.
ACGTAAATGTATGGAGCCGGCAGAGGGATTCGAACCCACGACCCCCTGTTTACAAAACAGGTGCTCTAACCAACTGAGCTATGCCGGCGTAAAAATACTAAATAATTGTACCAAAACAGGGGTTAAATGACAACCCGTCGTGGCCGAACTACCTTCTTTGGTTTTCCGCTAGGAATAATTAGTTTTTTAAGTTTCTGTTCTACTTCATCTGCTTCTCTCTCCATACCTTTGTCTTGGTATGCTTTTTGTAGTAAATGGTAGGTTTCTTTATTGGGTTCTAGCTCTGCAGCTTTTTCAAGTTCGTTTAACATTGACTTGTCATTTCCTAGTTTTTCTTGGACCTTGGCATATGCGATATGACGAGCAGCAAAGCCGTCGTCGAGCTTAAGAGCTTGTTCGAAAGCGATCGCAGCCTTTTGATAGTTCTCGGTTTCAAAGTATATAAGACCCAGGTTATGTAGGCTTGAGGGGGTCGCCTCAATACTACTAGCAATCTCAAAACAATCGATGGCATCTTTATATTCTTTTTGCTTAGCATACAGAATACCTAGACGGTTGTAGGCAGCAGCATTACGTTGATCAATCTTGAGAATAGACAATAAGGCCTTTTCAGCACGTAAGAATCTGTTTTCGCGCATACCTTGATGTGCGATATCCCAAAGCTTACCGACACGATCCGTAATTTTACGAGGCAGTTCAGAGAGTTCATCTTCCCCTATTTTGTCTGCTCCACGGAGAGCTATGACTCCAAATATAAGTACAAGTACAAGTGCTAACATATGCAAGTATTATACGCTACCTTACTTTATATTACGAATACTGACTATATCTTTAAGAATAGATCTGTTAAGACTATCTTCGGTGAGACGTTATATGTAATGTCTCGTTCAGCACGTAAAACAAGATTAAGTTTACGTACCCATTGCTTTGTAGACGGTGAATCTTTTTGAGCAGCTTGATTAAGTGCAGCATGACACATGTTTTCTAGTGCTTTAAGACATTGTGCTGTTTTTTTGTTTTTAGATATAGCATCAATAAGAATTAAGCGATCATAGGCAGATCCACTGAGGATTGCTTTAGCTTGCTGAATGTCTGCCATGACGTCGTTGTCTTCAGAGTTTATGATTGCACGCATAATTTCCGGCAATCCGTCACTCATTAAGTAAGCTTTACTTATGGCTTCTTCAGATTCGTTACCGTATATTTTTATATATTGGTCTACTGTAGGTACGCTCACAGAAATAGATTGGGCGCGTGAACGAATAGTCGGTAGTAATGAATCGTAACTTGAAGTAGCTATGATAAGCAATGTATCAATTGGAGGCTCTTCCAGTATTTTTAATAATGCGTTCTGGGCCTCTATACTCATATTCTCTGCATTAAAAATACATATTAAGCGTCTAATATTATTAGAGCCAATGGTTTTAAGTTTTATGAACTGTTGAATTTCACGTATTTCTTCGATTGAGACGGCCTTCTTTTCTTTAGGAATAATAAGAATAGACGGATAGTCGTATATATCAGATATAGCTACTTCTAGAACGGTTGTTGCAATATGTTGTACGCTAGCGAATATGGCCTCTTTAGATGGGCTGGCAAGAATTAAGGCATGAGAAGGACGTACAGCAAACTTTTTAATAGACGCTAAAGACTCTGTATGGATTGGAAGATCATTATGCATTATCGATACGGTCATTAAACGAGCTTGGTACTGCACAGGTAAATGTTTTTAAGCTGCCGCTTGGAAGAGTCAAAGTTAGTGAGTGTGCGTGTAGATATGTCCTGTCGGCAGGCTGGCCTCCATATAAGACGTCTCCTAGTATAGGGTTACCAATTTGTTGCATGTGTACGCGAAGCTGATGTGTGCGGCCTGTGTGTGGCTTAAGCTCAACAAGACTCATTGTGTCGGAATGCTTTAATACCTTATAGTATGTTTCAGCTTTTTTACCATTTGGACCAACTCGGAATGTTTGAGGTTTTTTAGGGTTTCGTTCAATTGGCATCTCTATATTCGCTTCCAGTGTTTCAGGCACGCCGTCTACTACAGCAATATATTCTTTTTTTACTTTACGCTCAGCAAATTGTTTTTGTAACCAATCGATAGCTTTATCGTTTTTAGCACATATTAGTAATCCGGACGTTACTCGGTCAAGTCTATGTACAATTCCTCCCCTATTGTCTTCCATTCCTGTGGTGTATGGTCTAATGAATGAGGAAACAGTCGCCTCAGGGTTAAACGCGCCCTTAGAGTGCGTCAGAACGCCTTCAGGCTTAACTACAACTAGACAGTCATCGTCTTCATATAATATTTCTAAGTTAATTTCTGGAACTGTTTCAGCGGCATCTTTATCATATGCAACACTTACTACATCGCCACCGTGAACTTTTGATGAGACTTTATAGATAACCGTACCATTTATAGATACTTTGCCTTGGTCGCAAAGAGAACTAACAAATGATCGGCTTGCACCTTCAATACTCTTCGCAACAAAAACATCCAGCCTTGAAGTTTCTTCGACGTCAAATTTTTGAATCATAGACGAAGTCCAAGAGCTTTTTGGACGCTTAGTAGCTTACTGTTTGCAACTTTATTCATTTGTATTTCGCTTGCTTCTAATTTTTTAATAATTACTGCGTCATCTATTTGAGATAGTTTGAATTGAAAATCTGTCAAAAATGAACTTACTGCTTCTGCAACATCTTTTTTAAGTTCACCATACTGAGTTTGTCCTGCGTATCTACTAACAATTTCTTTGATGTCAGTGTCAGTTAAGGCTGCAAGAATATCTAATAAGTTACTAATACCAGGTCGTTCTTTCTTGTCATAATGAACTTCTCCAAAGCTGTCAGTTGTTGCTCCCATGATTTTCTTTGCAGCTGCTTCAGGTGTGTCGGTAAGAAAAATTACACCTTTTCCAGTTTCGTCAGACTTACTCATCTTCTTTTCTGGAGTAATTAGGTCACGAATACGCATACGTTCTGTTTGGCTCATAAACTCAGCTTGTTTGGCCTCTGGCTCAGGTAGTGTGAATAAGTCTCCAAACTTATTATTCATACGGATTGCTATATCGCGTGCTAACTCAATATGCTGTGACTGGTCGGCGCCTACAGGAACATACTGAGCATCGTATAAAAGAATGTCACTGGCCATTAGAATTGGATAGTCGAAAAGACCAACGCTTATATTTGGTTTGTTCTCAGCTTTTTCCTTGTATTGAGTCATGCGACTAAGCTCACCCATATGACTAAAGCAGTTTAATATGACTGTGAGCTCTGAATGAGCCGATACATAGCTTTGTCTATATATGTGTGTATTTGGACTATCTAGGTCTAATCCCGCTGCAGCATAAATGCGAAGGTTATTAATTGTTTGTTCATATAGTTTGCTATGGTCTATGGGTGTGGTGAAACTATGAAGGTCAGGAACAAATAAATGGATATCATAATCCTTTGCATGCTGAACCTGCATGTTAATTAATGGCATCAGTGCGCCAAGGTAGTTGCCAATGTGTAGATCATTATTTGATCTTAATCCTGTTAGTATTACTGGTTTTTTCATAATACATTCTATTATACGTTACTTTGGTGACATATGGCACCATCTTACTGCTATGTGCTAGCATCACAGACCGCATCTACGCAAAACTCAGAGCCAGAGGACTGATATAAGAAATCTGAGACTATGGCCAAGAAAGACCGCAATTGCGGTTTACGACTATTGAGAAGCTCATAGACAAAGGCGTGCTTCTAAGAAAATTTGGTAAGCGGCTTAGTAAATATCAAAGGTCTAGAACGGTAATTTGCCTGAGACTTTATTGCCCATGAGTGACATCACAATCTGGGTCGCACGTTGTCTTGTCGGGCTACTTCGCTCAGCATTGTTGGATAAACGGGCATATTTCAATGCTATTTCTTTATCTGTAATTTCAGGATTATTTTTGCGCAAGTGTTTAACAGTTGCGATAACTTTAGCTACTTCTGTTCTTTCAAATCCCCGAATCGTAGATAAAAGACCCCGGTCTTCAGCCCTACGCAGTGTTGTCATTAGCTCATCGTAAGCATTTGGTGCGCGTGAGTTCTCCCTACTTGTGCTGGCGCTTTGACGCTGTCGGTCTTGCTGAGAATCTCTTTGCTGCCTATTTTGACCACCACTTTGGCTTGAGCTTCCTGTACCTCTTTGCTGGTTTGTCGTAGCATCGTTCTTGCGGACTTCTGCTTCAAACTTATCACTTGCATTTGTACTTGACGCAAGATGTCTCATTAAACGGAGAGAAGCAGCTGGATTGTACGTGTAATCTGCTCGTCCTTTTCTGTAAGTAATATCATCTACACCCACGTGCATAGCACCATTGGCTGCTGTACTTGACGCAAGATGTCTCATTAAACGGAGAGAAGCAGCTGGATTGTACGTGTAATCTGCTCGAGCCTTTCTGAAAGTAATATCATCTACACCCACGTGCATAGCACCATTGGCTGCTGTACTTGACGCAAGATGTCTCATTAAACGGAGAGAAGCAGCTGGATTGTACGTGTAATCTGCTCGAGCCTTTCTGAAAGTAATAT
>CALRBD010000019.1 GCA_943353855.1 uncultured Candidatus Saccharimonas sp. | reverse complement strand
ACGATTGGTCTAGCGATCGGCAATACAAAAACACTTGTTGAGCTCGATAAGGCGAATATAGATATGGCAAATCATAATGCGCAGAATCAAGACATTGATGTCGTGCACGCAAGTACTGAAAACGCGCTACAGTATATTGAATCAGACGTAGCACTTATTGTTGACCCACCGCGTAGCGGCTTACATAAGGATGTAGTTGAAAGAATCCTAGCCGTTAAACCTCCGCTTATTTGTTATTTGTCATGTAATCCTGCGACACAGGCTCGAGATGTTGCATTACTAAAAGGTAGCTATAAAATCGCAAGCTTCTCAGGGTATAATTTTTTCCCAAAAACACCACATATTGAAACATTAGTTATACTAGAGAGACAATGAAGATACATCGATTTTATACACCAGATATCAAGCTAGAGCAGGAGTGTTGGATTCATCAGCCGGAGCAGCTGCATCAATGGAATAAAGTTCTGCGCTTTCGTCCCGGTCAGCAGGTAGTTTTATTTGATGGAGTAGAAAACGATCGTTTGTACGAAATTACAGAAATAGGTCCGAAAGAAGCCCATCTTAAACATATTACTGATTACAAAAGACAGTTACCAAAAAAAGATCTATACCTTTTCTGGTCTTTACTTAAAAAAGATAAAAACGATTGGGTGCTTCAGAAATGTAGTGAACTTGGAGTGAGTCATTTTATTCCTCTAATTGCAGACCGTTCTGAAAAGACAGGCTTTAATCATCAGCGAGCAGAGAAGATTATCATTGAAGCAGCAGAACAGTGCGGACGAAGCGATATACCGACCATCCGAGAACCTCTGCCTGTTAAGGCTGCAATTGAACAGTATAAAGATAAGATCCAGCTGTTTATATGTGAGCAGGATAGTGAAGGAGCTAAGCTTAGCGAAGGACCGCAAGGTGTGCTCATTGGCCCTGAGGGTGGCTGGTCAGATTCCGAAAAAGAGCTTTTCAATAATCTTTCTGTAGCTCATCTTAATATTCATGATTTTACGCTTAGGGCTGAAACTGCAGCAGTTACTTCTATCGTAAGGCTGTTACAATAAGCCAATGAATTATTGGAGAGAGCGGAGTCAGCCGTATCAACCTGGCCAAGTCAGTCCGTTCAAGGTTAGTAGAAGCAAGATAGAGCTATTTATGCAATGCCCGCGTTGCTTCTGGTTAGATGTGCGCCTCAAGATTACCCGGCCGAATAGTCCGCCATTTAATATAAATAAAGCAATCGATGAACTCTTTAAAAAAGAGTTTGATAGTTACCGAATAAAAGCAGAGCCACATCCACTTATGACGGAGTACAAGGTTAAAGCTGTACCCATGAAACATGATGAACTTGAAACATGGCGCCATAACTTTACTGGTATTGTCGTTATACATAAGCCGACAAATTTACACGTATTCGGCGCAATAGATGATCTATGGGTAGATGAGGACGGTAAAATGATCGTAGTTGATTACAAAGCAACAGCTAAGGATAGGGAAGTAAGCATTGATGCAGCTTGGCAGATAAGCTACAAAAGACAGTTAGAAGTATACCAATGGCTCCTAAGACAGAATGGTTACGAGGTGAGCGACACAGGATACTTCGTTTACACGAATGGTCGTATGGATCTCGACGGTTTCTTTAACAAGGTTGAGTTTAAGACTAAAATTATCCCATACGTTGGAGACGATGTTTGGATCGAGCCAACATTAAAGAAAATGAAAATATGCATGGACGGCGATATGCCCGCAGTAGGCACAGCAGCTATGGGTGGGGAATGTGATTTTTGTTCATACGCAAGACAAAGAACAATGTTGACACTCGACGCGCTAAAGCAGAAGCGCTCATAGGCCATTTCTACATAGCTTTTTCCTAGCATAACACCATAAGGCAACGTATACTGTAGGTATGATTGATATCCAGTTTATCCGTGACAATCCAGAATTAGTACAGCAAAACTCAGCAAAAAAAGGCTATGAAGTAGATATTGATCAGCTGCTCGGCTTTGATTCTAAGCGACGTGAACTTCTTGGTGTAGTAGAAGATCTTCGCATGCAACGTAATCAAATAGCTGATAGCATGAAAGGCTCTCGTCCTAGCGAAGAACAAATTCAAAAAGGCAAAGACTTAAAAGAACAGCTTGCTGGATTAGAGCATCAGCTTTCAAGCATTGAACAGTCGTGCAGTGAGATGCTTGCTGGCGTGCCGAATATGATGATGGCCGATGTGCCTTTAGGTGGCGAGCAAGACAGTGTAGAGATTAGCCGATACGGCGAAACGAATCAGGGTGCACTTGACCATCTGGATCTTGCAGTAAAAAAGGATTGGGTCGATTTTGAACGTGGCGCTAAAGTGTCAGGCACAAAATTTTATTATCTCAAAGGTGATCTCGCATTGCTCGAGAATGCTATAACTCAGTATGCACTGCAATTTGTGACTCAAAAGGACTTTATTTTTATGACCGTTCCTCATCTTGTGAATTCAAGAACCGCCACTGGTACAGGATTCGCCCCGCGAACAAGTGACCAAGGCGATGAATACTACATTGAGGGCGAGGATTTAAGTCTTATTGCAACCGCAGAAATACCTTTAACTGGTTATCATGCTGATGAAATCATAGATGAAAAAGATCTACCATTGCGTTATGCCGCTATTAGTCCTTGCTACCGTAAAGAAGCGGGAACTTATGGCAAGCATGCAAGAGGCCTATTTCGCGTACACCAGTTTAATAAGCTAGAAATGTACGCCTACACTCTTCCTGAAAATAGCGTTCAAATGCATGAAAATATACGTAGTCTCGAAGAGGACCTTTGGCAATCTCTGAACATACCGTACCGGGTAGTCAATATTGCAGCTGGTGACTTGGGTGCACCTGCCGCCAAAAAATATGATATTGAGTATTGGTCTCCAGTAGACAAATCTTACAGGGAGCTTACAAGCTGCAGTAACTGTACGGACTTCCAAGCACGAAACCTTAATATTCGTGTACGGCGTAAGGACGGTCAAGTGCAGCCGCTACATACGCTTAACGGAACTGTAGTGTCACTGGCCCGATCGCTCGTTGCGATTATAGAGAATTATCAGACTCCAGAAGGTGACGTGATGATTCCGGAAGTATTAAAACCATTTATGGGAGGAAAAGAAAAAATATGATACAAAAAATTGAGATAAATGGCATACATACAGAAGTTACAGATGATCTAAAGAAATACGTGCTGAAGAAGATCGGTAAAATGGATCAGTACATGCCATTGCACGCTCGAGAATCAGCACATGCTGAAGTTAAGCTAAAAGAACAAAAAATTAAGACTCGGGTTGAATGTACCGCTGAAGTTATATTGCATCTACCGCATGATACGATCACCGTGAAAGAGACAACGATTAATATGTTTGCGGCAGTTGACGTTGTTGAGGCTAAATTAAAAAACCAGATTATTAAGTATAAAGAAACTCACGGAACTAAGCGTCTGCATCAAAGAATTATGAATAAGTTCAAACGGGATCCTGCGCAGGCTAGCGAGTAATACGAATAGAGTAAAAATTACGTTCCTCTGTATCATATAAATGCGATACAATAGAATCTATACCATATCAACTACTGACAAGTTCCAGAGGAGTGTTATTTCATGAATAAAGTTTTCAAAAAAGTCTTGGGTGACCCTCAAGCAAAAAAAGTTAAGCGACTACAAAAAAAAGTGGCCGAAATTAATGCATTAGCACCTAAGTATGAAAAACTTTCTGACGCTAAGCTTAAAGAGCAAACAAAGATCTTAAAAGAGCGGCTTACTAAAGAATCGATTGATAAAATATTGCCTGATGCATTCGCAGTGGTTCGCGAAGCGGCATCACGAAGTCTTGGTCAGCGTCACTTTGACGTCCAGCTTATTGGCGGTATGGCACTTCATGAAAGCAACGTAGCTGAAATGAAGACCGGTGAAGGAAAGACTCTTGTCGCAACAGCTCCCGTATACCTAAACGCCCTAAGTGGTAAAGGAGTTCATGTCGTTACCGTGAATGATTACCTTGCACAACGTGACGCAGGATGGATGGGTCAAGTATATGCCTTCCTAGGACTGACTACTGGAGTAATTATCGCTGATGAATCCTATATCTATGACGAATCTTTCGAGAACAAGAAGCATAATGATAAAAGGTTGATGCATCTTAAGCCTTGCACTAGACAAGAAGCATATGCAGCAGATGTTACTTACGGAACGAATAACGAGTTCGGCTTTGACTACTTACGCGATAATATGGTTCGTGAAGTTGATCAGCTTAGACAGCGTGATCTGCATTTTGCAATCGTAGACGAAGTTGACTCAATTCTTGTTGATGAGGCACGAACCCCGCTTATTATTTCTGCTCCAGCAATGACAAGTGGTAATGCATATTCACAATTTTCTAAAGTTGCACGGCAGCTTAAGGCAGAAAAACATTACGAAATTGATGAAAAGCAAAAGGCTTCTGTGCTTACCGATGAAGGTGTTGAGTTTATTGAAAAAGCACTTGGGATCGATAACCTATATGCAAGTGATAACATACGAACCATCTATCACCTCGACCAAGCTCTAAAGGCCCAGGCGCTATTTAAGCGAGATAAGGATTATGTCGTTACTTCAGATGGTGAAGTCGTTATTGTTGATGAGTTTACTGGACGATTACTAAAGGGTAGGCGATATAACGAAGGTCTTCACCAGGCAATCGAAGCAAAAGAAGGTGTTGAAGTTCAGGAAGAGTCGATGACTCTTGCAACGATTAGTTTCCAGAACTATTTCCGACTTTATGAAAAGCTTGCGGGTATGACCGGTACTGCTCAAACAGAAAGTGAAGAATTCCACCAGATATACAAGCTTGATGTATTAGATATTCCATCTAATCGTGGCTTAGCTCGTATCGACCGAGCAGACAGAATCTATAAGACGGAAGCAGGGAAGTTTAGGGCTATTGCTCGAGAAGTAAAGATGCTACACGAAAAAGGGCAGCCTGTTCTTATCGGTACTGTTTCGATTGAGAAGAATGAAGAGCTTGCTCGTCTACTTTCAAAGCAAAAAGTCCCATACCAACTATTGAATGCTAAGAATAACGAAAAAGAAGCGGCTATCGTCGCTAAAGCCGGTGAGCGAGGCAGTGTTACGCTAGCCACAAATATCGCAGGTCGTGGTACGGACATTGTGCTTTCTGAAGATGTTCGTGAGCTTGGTGGCCTTTTCGTATTAGGTTCTGAGAGACATGAATCACGACGTATTGATAACCAGTTACGCGGACGGTCAGGTCGACAGGGTGACCCTGGTGTCACACAATTCTTCGTCAGTACCGAAGATGATCTAATGCGTATTTTCGGCGGAGAGCGCATCGCTAGCGTCATGGATAGATTGAAAGTCGATGATGAGACGCCAATTGAAAACAGGGTAATTTCTAAGAGTCTGGAATCTGCACAAAAGAAGGTTGAAGGTCATAACTTTGATCAGCGTAAGAATGTCGTTGAATACGATGACGTCATGAACAGGCATCGAAAAGCAACGTATATAATGCGACGCGAAATTCTTATGCAACCTGACATTAGTAAACGGATTAAGCTATATCTGGAAGAAGAAGCAAAGGCACTGGCGGAATCTCCGCTCTCTACAACAGATCTTTACGAAGCAACATTGCGTGAAGTTTTTCCGTTTAGCGAAAAAGTACTCGATAAACTATTTGATTCACCGGCAGAAAAATTCCCTAAAGCACTCGAGACAGCTGTAATGAATTTATACGCAGAACATGAAGCGGCTTTTGGAGCTGATCTAATGCGTAAAGTCGAAAGAGATATCTACTTACAGCTTCTTGACAATCTTTGGATGCAGCACCTTGAAAACATGGATCATTTGCGCCAGGGAATTCATTGGATTAGTGTTGGTCAGCGAGATCCTCTTGTAGAGTATCGACGACAAGGACAGCATATGTTTGAGGCGATGCAGGCTGACTTACGACATGACGTAATACGATCATTATTTGCAGCTGAGCCTACTGACATCAGCGAAAAACCCGTTGAGACTGATCTAACGATCGCAGCCCGATCCTCAGTCGATAATGCCGATAGAATTATAGAAGCTGATGAATTTGCCGAAGAAGACTTTTCTGGTTCCGGTGTTAAAAAAGGTGGAACAAAAAAGAAAGTTACTGAGAAATCACGTAAAAAAGCACATAAGGCAGAACGACAACGACGTAAAAAAGGTAAAAGGAAATAGATCGCGACCTCAGAAGTAGAGACGCAATCATAAATACAAACACAAGATGAAACATACAGTCACAGAAATAAAATTAGAAAATGGTATCGCCGGACTACTTATTCACGTTCCTGATGCGAGCGTAATGACATTCGAATGCAACTTTAGGGCAGGAGAATATCTTGTTGATTCAGAAAAATGGGAAACAGCTCACATAATGGAGCATATGTTACTTGGTGCAAATGAACTTATTCCTAAGGCGCGAGCTTTTCAGGCTGAGTTTGAAAAGAATGGAGCATACTCAAATGCTTCAACGGGCAGCTACGATATAATCTATGAAGCAGAATGTGCCGATTTTGAATGGGACCGAGTTTTTGGCCTACTATTAACTGCGATAACAAAGCCGCTATTCCTAGCAGAAGAATTTGATGCAGAGTTCGGTAATGTCAGAGAAGAGCTTACTGCGCGAAGCAATAATCATTTTAGACACCTTAATTTAGCTTTACGTGAACAATACGGCTACTACGCCAAGACAGATCAAGAACGATTGAAGCTAATGGGTAACGTAACTTTAGACGACATAACCAAACACTATAAAAAAACACATACAAGCAGTAATATGCGATTTGTTATTGCCGGTAACATCAATGCAGGTAGAAGAAATATTATTACAAAATTGCTTGAGTCAATTGAACTGCCAAAAGGCACAGGGCGTTTTGATCTTCCCGAAGAGACACCTAGAGCAGTTAAAAAACCATTGCATATTCAAAATGAAACCGTCGATAACCTGTATTTCTACATGGATACTTTTGTGAACCAAAAGCTTAACGATGCCCAATATGATAACCTCTCTCTAATCAACAGTATGCTTACTGAGACTCTCTATTCTAGGATACTTGGAACGGCTCGCGAAAAAGGCTTAGTATACGGCATGAGCAGTGGTGTAAGCCGAGCTGAACATAGCGGTAACTGGTGGTTCGGTGCACAGGTTATGCCTCAAAATGCTCCAGCTCTTTTTGACATTATGGTTCATGAGTTATCTCAAGTGTTTGCCGGAAAGATTTCAACAGAAGACATTAAAGCTGCGAAGCAATACGCATTAGGACGATATCAGAGAAGTGGTCAGACCGTTTCAGGTACTGCTAACGGATATAGTTATCGTTACTTTTTTGATGGAATTGTTTATGACTATTACGCTGAGCCTGAACGTATCGCTGCTATTACGAAACAAGGAATAGTCGAGACAAGTAAGCTATTGTTTTCTGAAAATATCTGGGGCATTGGAACATTAGGAAATGCGAGTGAAGAGTTCCTGAGTGATTTACAAAATAAGGTAGCACCATTGTGGAAGAAATAGTTAAGAGGATCAGTCAACTTCAAACGCAGTATGACAATGCCTTTAAAAAATTAGACATAGAACAGTCTGTAAAAGAAATTGAAAAGCTTGATGAACGTATCGCAGCCTCTGACTTTTGGTCAGATAATCGAGCAGCGCAAGATACTATGAAGAAACAAGCTTCATTAAAGGCCCTAGCGGACCCTTGGATTCAACTCGGTAAAGAGATAAGAGATGTATCAGACATGCTAGCTCTAAATGATAAAACACTAGCAGATGATCTTAAAGAGCAGACAACAAAACTCGAAGAACGATTTAATAGCTTAAAATCAAACCTCCGATTTAGTGGTAAATATGATAACCACAATGCGGTCGTTACATTATCGGCTGGGGCAGGCGGAACTGATGCACAAGACTGGACATCTATGCTGCTCCGTATGTATCTGCGATGGGCTGAAAAAGATAATTACGCGGTAACACTCATTGAAGAGTCTGCTGGAGAAGAGGCTGGATTAAAACGTGCTACTTTTGAAGTTGTTGGCCCATTTGCCTATGGTAAATTGTCTTCAGAAGCAGGAGTGCACCGGCTTGTTCGGCTGAGTCCCTTTAACTCTGACAGCCTAAGGCAAACCAGTTTTGCAAAAGTGGAAGTAATGCCTGAAATCGATACGCCTTCTGATTTAGAAATTGATCCAAAAGAACTAAAGGTCGACGTCTACAGGGCCGGTGGTCATGGCGGGCAAAGTGTAAACACTACGGATTCGGCTGTGAGAGTTACTCATATTCCTACGGGCGTAACTGTTTCTATTCAAAATGAACGGTCACAATTACAAAACAAAGAGACTGCTATGACCATCCTGAGGTCAAGACTAGCTATGCTTCAATTGGAACAGCATAAGGAACATCTAAGTGAACTAAAAGGACCTAATACTTCTGCGGAGTGGGGAAATCAAATACGAAGCTACGTCCTTCATCCATATAAGCAAGTCAAAGATCTTAGAAGCAAGTATGAAACGAGCGATGTCGACAGCGTTCTAGATGGCAATCTTAACCCTCTGATAGACGCCTACCTAGAAACTACTTTTGGTGAATAATAACTTATTTACGTGAATAAGCGTGAGCATTTTGCTATACTGTGTAGTATATGATTCTATTAGATCGAGTAACAAAAACTTATAATAAAAACGGCCAAGCCCTAGAGCGTATCAGTCTACATGTTGAGCCCAAAGAATTCGTTATTATCATAGGACCTAGTGGAGCAGGCAAGTCAACTCTACTGAAACTACTGACTAGAGAAGAAAAGCCTACAACTGGAAAAATAATAGTTGGTGGCATTGACTACGAAACTCTTAAAGATAAAGAAATACCACTATTGCGCCGTAAAATAGGTGTAGTATTTCAAGATTTTAAATTGTTACCGAATAAGACAGTTTTTGAAAACGTAGCATTTGCTCTTGAAATAGTTGGAATGGGCAATAAAGAAATAGAAAACACCGTACCTCGCGTACTTGATATAGTCGGATTAAAGGGTAAAGAAAAGCGAATGCCCGCAGAGTTGTCTGGCGGCGAACGACAACGTGTTGCAATTGCTAGGGCAATTGTCCGTCAACCTCGCATACTTATTGCCGATGAGCCAACAGGAAACCTTGACCCAAAGCATGCCTGGGATGTTATTAGAGTTCTTGAAAAGATTAATAAATTTGGTACAACTGTGATACTCACAACCCACAACCAGGAAATAGTAAATAAATTAAAACGACGAGTCATTACTATGGAAGCAGGAAGTATTGTTAGCGATCGTGCGGGAGCAGCGTACAAGGGATGAGTGTCAAGCAAAACACAGTCGTATTCAAACGTATAGTTAAGACAGGTTTTATAAACTTTGTTAGAAATGCATGGCTTGGTATTGCAGCTATGGCAGTTATGGTTATAACACTGACTATTATTCTTTTTTCAATTATTGCGAACGCAACTTTTGCAAATACAATACAGCAAATAACTGACCGAATTGATGTCTCTGTCTATCTTAATGACTCAGTAACAAATAAACAGCGCGATGAATTAATTAATAATTTGAAAGGTCTTGAAAACGTT
>CALRBD010000018.1 GCA_943353855.1 uncultured Candidatus Saccharimonas sp. | reverse complement strand
GACAGGCAGAGAGATATGTTGTGGCCCATAAAAAAGGTACTTCAACATCAGCATCGGCGATCAAGAAGGTCGCAACGGTTTCGCCTCAGACTGAAAAGCTCACTAAAATACTCAAGACCAAAGTATCTCTTAAGCGTACAGCCAAGGGCGGTAAGCTAGAAATCGGATTTAAGAACGACACTGAGTTGAAACGAATTGTAAATTTTATTTCTAAGAAACAATAATATCTAGAAACTCTGACTCTTATTAAAAGGGTATAATCGAAGCGACAGTTTTCCGACAACTTCATCAAGTGATACCGGGCCAAATGCTCGTGAGTCTAGACTATTGGGCCTATTGTCTCCGCATACGAAAATAGACCCTTCAGGGACAACAAGATCAATATCGCCCGATGTGTAGGTAATGACGCTGCCATAGGGTGCACTATCAGGGTTAAAGCCTTTAGGGTTTTCCTCGTTATACACCGTCACCTTGCTATCTTTAACTGTAATTCTTTCACCAGGCAGTGCGATAACTCGCTTAATGAGCTGTCGCTTGCCTTGTATTCCTTCATCAAGGTTAAAAATGATTATATCGGCGCGTTTTGGCACATACTGACGACGCGTAATCTTGGATATAGTTCTGGGTAATTTGTTGACAATGAGACGGTCTCGATTCTGTAGCGTTGTTTCCATACTTGGTCCATCTACTTCATATGATTGAAATACGAATGCTGTCAGAAGAATTGCTACAAGAGGCGCAATAATGAGTATAGCGATCGTCGAAAGAATGCTTTTTACATTATTTTTTTGAGTCTCTTCCTCTTCTTGCTGGTCTTCGGGCTGCTCCATTACCATACTAATGCCGCTAACAGTCTGTTCGGAAGGAGCTGGCGGCGCCGCCTGAACGGTATTTATTTTTTGATCTTTTTGTTCATTATCCATACCTCTTAACTATAGAGTATTTAAGTAAAACATGCACTCTATAAGTAGAATTTGCGAACAGTATAATGAATACAAGATATTTGATATACTAGAAGAACAATATGAGACAAATAGCAGCAAAAATTAAGCCTGCAGCAGGCTTTTCACACTTCATACATATCGTTTTGACGTGTCTATTGCCCGCAATTGTTTTTGTTGCAGTACGACTAAACTTTGTGCAAATTGCCGTGGCCATAATCTTACTAAGTAAATGGAGAATGTTTGCAGTTAAACCTAGGCACTGGGCGGCAAACATTCGAGTTAACTCAGTAGACATCATCTTTGGAATTGCTGTGCTTATTTGTATGGCCAATAGCGGATCGCAAATGGTACAGCTAATATGGGCTGTAATCTATGGATTCTGGCTTCTAGTCATTAAGCCACTCGATTCGATAATTGGAGTTTCTGCGCAGGCTTTAATAAGCCAGGCCCTCGGACTAGTGGCTTTATTTATAGCATGGGGAGACGCGCCCATTTATGTACTTGTTATTGGTGCTTGGATAATCGCATATAACTGTGCCAGACATTTTTTTGCAATTTTCGAAGAAGGGATGAGTCGCTATCTTGGAGGCGTGTGGGCGTACTTCAGTGCTGCGCTAGTATGGATTAGCTGCCATTGGCTATTGTTTTATGGACCTGTAGCTCAGCCGGCACTTTTACTCTCTGTACTAGGTTCAGGCCTAGGAGGAATGTATTTCCTTGAAAAGACCGATAGAGTATCAGTCTTGCTACGTCGACAGATAATATTTATCATGATCGCAATTATAATAATCGTCTTAACGTTCTCTGATTGGAGCGGAAAACTTTAGACTACTGCTTCTGAAATAAAAGGATAAAACCTTCTATTTTAGTAAGTTTAAAGCCACGAGTTGATCCCTCGCTAATTATT
This sequence comes from uncultured Candidatus Saccharimonas sp., assembly GCA_943353855.1. Taxonomy (GTDB): domain Bacteria; phylum Patescibacteriota; class Saccharimonadia; order Saccharimonadales; family AWTP1-31; genus CAJAXB01. The sequence goes on along the minus strand of CALRBD010000018.1, from coordinate 9,582 downwards.
CTCTCATGTTGCCTAGGCTCAGCTTCTAATAGTAAATATCCATCTCTCGCAACAACTGAATCATCTAATTGAGTAAACAATCTATTAATATGTGCCAGCCCATCGTCATCCGAAAATAGTGCTATAGCTGGCTCATGCTTCGTGTCAGGCGATATTGTTTGTTCAGTGGACACATATGGTAGATTTGCGATTACTACGTCATACACGGCGAGCGGTCTAGAAAGTAGATCTTGCTTTGTGAAATGAACGGTAGCTCCTAGGTTAGTGGCATTTTTGCGGGCAATATGGAGTGCGCTCTCACTAATATCATAAGCGTCAACGGTTGCGAGTGGTAGCTCGATGCTTGCAGAGACAGCGAGGGCTCCAGAACCTGTACCAACATCCGCAATATGTGGTTTTTTAGGTAAGTGTAGGGTCTTTAATATCGTAATTATATCTTCACTCTCTGGTCTTGGAATTAGGACAGAAGGGGATACAAAGAAATTTCGTCCATAAAATTCTGAGTATCCGCGAATATAAGCAATTGGTTCATGTTGTAGGCGACGATTAAGTTGGATGTTCAACTCGGCTTGCTGGTCTTGGGTGAGTTCATCGTCAAGATGTGCAAGAATCATGCTCCTATCTTTTTTGAGTATCAGTTCTAATAGGATAAGACAATCAAGACGAGAAGATGTGTTGCCAGACGTTTCAAGCTGGGCCGTACTTAGTTGAAGCCAATTATTTATTTTCATCATGGATCAGGTCTTGTTCATATGCCTGAAGAGCATCGCAAAGATCATCAATATCGCCGTTTAAAGCGGCAGGGATATTACTCCGACTAAAGCCTATACGATGATCGGTGATGCGATCTTGAGGAAAGTTATAAGTTCGGATTTTTTCGCTACGGTCACCTGAGCCTATAAGTTTTTTTCGTGCGTCTGATAGTTGTTTCTGTTCTTCATCAATTTTAATTTGAAGCAGGCGAGATCGTAGAACTCCCATAGCCTTATCTTTATTCTTAATTTGAGATTTTTCATCCTGGCATGTAACAACTAGACCTGAAGGAATGTGATTAATTCGTACTGCAGAGTCAGTCGTATTAACGCTCTGTCCACCATGACCACTACTGCGGTATACATCGATGCGTAAATCACTAGGGTTTATCTCAATATCGGTCTCTTCAGCCTCAGGTAATACCGAGACTGTAACGGTACTCGTATGAATACGCCCTTGAGATTCGGTACTGGGGACACGTTGTACTCGATGGACTCCAGCCTCAAACTTCAAGTATTTATAAACATCAATACCTCGCACTGCGAAAACCACTTCTTTAAAGCCACCAACTTCGCTTGGGCTTTCGCTTATTAATTCAACTTTAAACTTTCTATTTTCACTCCAACGTGTGTACATACGATATAGATCGCCGGCAAATAAACTCGCTTCGTCTCCGCCTGCGGCACCACGAATTTCGACTATAGCATCACGCTCATCGTTAGGGTCTTTTGGCGTCAATAGCTCAGCAAGTGTAGCATTAGTCTTTTGAAGTGTTTCCTCAACGCTTTTAAGTTCTTCTTTGGCCATTTCTGATATTTCAGGATCATCATCCCTTGAAAGTACAGTAGCTTCTTCGAAATTATTTTGAAGCTGTTTCTTGTTCTCGTAAAGATCAATAATCTTTTCAAGTTCATTTGATCTCTTAGCAAGCTTTGGATATTTCTTGGTACTAAAAATAGCTGGATCTTCGAGTTGTTTCTGAAGTTCCGTATATTCTTGGCGTAGACTTTGTTCTTTAGTATCCATAGTATTCCTTAAGTATAAAAGAAAAGATCAGAATCCGAGAATTCTGATCTTTTATATGAGGGAGTCGTTATTTAGATTCTTCGACAATATCTGCAGTTTTTCGAACACGGACCTTCTTAGCTTTGCTAAGAGTCGCATCTTTGCGCTTAGCTGCAGCATCTTGACGGGCCTTAAAGCGATCGACTCGACCTTCGATGTCAATCATCTTCTCTTGACCAGTAAAGAAGGGATGAGAAGCGCTACTGATATGCACAGTAATTAGTGGGTACTCATTGCCATCTTCCCACTTAATAGTCTCTTTTGACGCGACAGTAGATTTTGTCAAAAATAAGACGTCGTTATTAAGGTCTTTGAAGACCACGAGTCGGTAGTTCTTTGGGTGTAATTCTTTCTTCATAATCAAAGCCAAATTATACACATCTGTTGGCCTCTGGTCAATGGTAATATTTTAAGAGGTGACTAACTCATAGCCATGTTCTTGCGTATATCTCCGTAAGCTGGTACAATAACAGGGTAAATAATTAAGCAGGTGATCGAATACAATCCTCCTGTACTGCACCGTGTAGGTCAGTAATCAGGTAATCGATCTTCCGAAGAGAAAGGATTTTATCAAATGGCTACAGACGTAGACATCAAAGCTCTATTACAGGCGGGCGCTCATTTTGGTCACAAAACCAGTCGATGGCACCCAAAAATGGCTCCTTACATTCATAGTAAGCGAGACGGTACACACATTATTGACCTCACAAAAACTGTTGAGGCTCTTGAAGAAGTGTTGCCATTTATTACAAAAACTGTCGCAGAAGGAAAGCAAATTCTATTTGTTGGCACAAAACGACAAGCTAAGGACATCGTAAAGAAGGCTGCTGTTGATGTACAGATGCCTTACGTTACTGAACGATGGCTTGGTGGTATGCTTACCAACAAGAAAACAATTGGTGAACGAGTAAAACACCTTAAGGATCTTGAAGCAAACATGGAAAACGGTACATTTGCCGCAAAGTACAACAAGCTTGAAGTACAAAGATTCCAAGAAGAAATTGAACAGATGAACGTCCTCTATGGCGGAATCAAAGATCTTGCACTACGACCTGGTGCTGTATTTGTTGTTGATGTTATTAATGAAACCAACGCACTACGAGAAGCAAAGAAACTTGGTCTTAAGACAATCGCAATCGCTGATACGAATGCAGACCCAAGCGACATTAGCTTTCCAATTCCTGCAAATGACGATGCTATTAAAACTATCCAGTTAATTCTTGATTACATTACAGCTGCTATTAACGAAGGAAAAGCAAAGCAAAAAAGCACTAAGAGTGAAGATAAAAAAGAAGGGGAAGCATAAATGAAAGTTTCTATCGAAGATATTAAGCGACTAAAAAGCCTTACTGGAGTTGGTCTAACTGACGCAAAGAAAGCTCTTGAAGAAGCCGATGGTAATTTCGATAAGGCTCTTGAAGCAATGCGCAAAAAGGGTCTTACTAAAGCTGAAAAGCGCGGTGAGCGTGAAGCTCGTGCCGGAAGTATTGGCACCTACAACCACGACGGAAGAATTGGTGTACTCGTAGAAGTAAACTGTGAAACTGATTTTGTAGCTCGCACTGATGATTTTGCTGATCTTGTGAAAGATCTAGCAATGCATATTGCTGCAGCTTCTCCTGAATATGTTTCAAGCGAACAGGTCCCAGAAGAAATTCGAAATGAGAAAAAAGTAGAATTTAGTGAAAAAGCAAAAGCAGAAGGCAAGCCTGAAAAAATGCTTGATAGTATTGTTGAAGGCATGCTTAAAAAGTATTTCGCAGAACGATGCTTACTTGATCAGCCATTTGTAAAAAACCCAGACCTAACTGTAGGTGGTTTAGTCAAAGATGCGAACGCTCGCATGGGTGAAAACATAGTAGTGCGACGGTTTAGTCGTATTGCACTTGGTGAAGTCAGCTAATAAATAAAAAAATAATAGCATAACCACTTCTTCCTCTCGGGGTCGAAGTGGTTTTGTATAATAAAATACAAGTGCACAGTAGTGCTATACTAGAATAGAATAATAAGGAGTATATGTGAGTCCTCAACAAGCTGTAGAACAAGCAAAGACAAAGTTTAATAATGCATCCGAGCACTTAAAAAGTGAGCTTTCAAAGCTTCGTACTGGTCGTGCGACAGCCAGCATGCTCGATAGTGTAACCGTAATAGCATATGGTGCACCAACACCCCTTAATCAAGTGGCAAATGTATCTGCGCCAGAGGCTCAACTACTACAAATTACTCCTTTTGATCCTAGTAATATTCAGGCGATTAGTAGTGCAATCCGTGATAATCAATCTTTGGGACTTAATCCTTCAGACGATGGACGAGTTGTTCGTGTTCCAATTCCAGCATTAACTGAAGAACGACGTCGTGATATCAGCAAGCAAGTAGGAGCTAAACTCGAGGAATGCATGATAACAATGCGTAATATTCGTCATGATGCACTTGATGCTATTGATAAATCTAAAAAAGATAAAGAAATTGGGGAAGATGACGCGAAGCGTTTCGCTGCACAGATCGATGAAGCTATGAACAAAGTAAGAGCGGCAGCAGATCAAATGGCAAAATCTAAAGAACAAGAAATAATGACCGTCTAGTTCGGAATAAGATATCAATTCGCGTATAATAGATCAAATGGCAACAGTTTCTTCCACACAAGTACCTCATCATATTGGCATCATTCTTGATGGCAATAGGCGATGGGCTGCGGCCAAAAATCTACCAAAACTTGAAGGACACAGGGCTGGCTACGAAACGTTAAAAACAGTGGCGACATACGCATTCAAAAAGGGCGCTTCTTTTATATCTGCTTTTGTATTTTCAACCGAAAACTGGGGAAGAAGTCAGCAGGAAGTTGATTACCTCATGAAGTTACTGCTATGGGTAGCTAAAAATGAAGTTGAGTCGTTTAATAAGCAAAATATTCGCGTTCGTTTCCTGGGAGAAGAAGAAAAACTAAGCCCTAATGTGCTTAAAGCTATGCGAGATGCCGAAGAAAAAACTAAGAATAACACTGCAGGAACATTGCTCCTATGCCTCAACTATGGCGGCAAACAGGAAATCGCAAGTGCCGCGACGAAGTTCTTACGCGCAAACCCTACAGCTGATTCAATTACAGTTGATGATATCTCGAACAATATATATGAACCGTCGGTTCCAGACATTGATCTTATAATTCGGACAAGTGGTGAGCAGCGTTTAAGTAATTTTATGCTTTGGAGAGCGGCTTATAGCGAATTATATTTTACCGAGGCTCATTGGCCTGCATTCACTGAAGCTATGTTTGATGAGGCAATAGAGGCTTATAGTATTCGTCACAGAAGGTTCGGAGCATAATGGCTATTTTCTTACTATTCGTTGGCTTACTGCTTTTCGTAAGTCTAGTTGTAGTCCATGAATGGGGCCATTTCATAGCAGCTCGCCGAGGAGGAGTTGAAGTAGAAGAATTTGGAATTGGTTTTCCTCCCATGGCCTGGTCAAAAAAACTTAAGAGTGGCTTACTTTTATCTATAAATTGGCTTCCTTTAGGAGGCTTTGTAAAATTAAAGGGTGAAAATGATTCAGCAACGTCCAAGGGAAGTTTTGGAGCTGCACCGTTAAAGACTAAGGTCAAAATCATGCTTGCAGGCGTCGGTATGAACTTATTGACTGCATTCATACTACTTACATTTCTCGCGCTAATCGGCATACCAAAGATACTAGAAGGGCAATACACAGTAGCTCGAGATACAAAAGTCATCCGAAACGATGTGCTCATCGGAAACGTAAATGAAGATTCTCCGGCAGGAAAAGCTGGCCTTAAGCTTCAGGATAGGGTTATCGAAATAGCTGCCGCTAATGATGTCCAAAAAATTACTAATGCTGAACAGTTGCCGGAAGTTACGAAACAGTTTGCAGGTAAGGACGTCAGCATAACTATTGTACGTAATGGAACACAGCAGCAAGTGTCGACTAAGTTACGTACGGTCTCTGAAGTTGAATCAAGCAAAAATACGAACAATCCAAAAGGGTACTTGGGTATTTCGCCACAAGAATACACAATACAACGTTCAACTTGGTCTGCACCTATTGTTGCTGCTGGGCTCATTAAGCAATTTACGGAAGCTACATTGAAAGGTCTTGGCGGCCTAGTTACTAATTTGTTCAGAGGTAACGGCAGTGAAGCAACGAAGCAGGTTTCTGGACCAATAGGAATATTTGTGATCTTAAAAGATGGCAGTTTGCTTGGGTTCGAATTTATTCTAATGATTATTGCAATTATATCGCTAACCCTTGCGATCATGAATGCGTTACCAATTCCTGCGCTTGACGGTGGAAGACTTTTTGTCACTTTACTATTCAGAGTCATGAAAAAGCCGCTTACTAAAGATTTGGAAGAAGAGATCCACGGGGCAGGATTTGTAGTCTTAATGCTGCTCTTCGTCTTTATTACATTCGTTGACGTAAATAGATTCTTTTAAGGATATAGTTATGAAGTTTAGCTTATTGACACCAATATATTTTCTCGCTCTGTATGGCATCCTTGCCTTTGCTCGCCGTCGCAAGGAAGACGATGGCAAGTTTCCGTGGTCACCACTTGAATCAGTTAGCGTAACTCTATTTATTTTTTTTGCAGGACAAATCATCGGAGGTTTTCTAGCCTACGTTTTAGCAAGTCTCGGAGGGGGCGGACAGCAGCAGGTTCTGGACTGGCTTAGTGACGATACTATAGGCCAATTTATGTTCATAGTACTTACATCATCTGTCAGTATTAGTTTACTAATATTCTTTTTAAAGCAGCGTGGTTCATCACTAAAACAACTTGGATATTCTCGGGCACCAAAACTAAAAGATGTTGCATATGCTCTCGGTGCGCTAGTCGCATACTTTGCTGCATATATAGCATTTGTTTCCATTATAAAGTCCTTCATACCTGCACTCAATGTTGAGCAAGAACAACAAGTTGGTTTCGATACGTTTAATAAGAGTCAGTTACCACTAGTGTTTATTAGCCTGGTGATAATACCACCACTACTCGAAGAAACTTTAACAAGAGGTTTCTTATATGTAGGTCTTAAAAAAGGCACGAATCGCTACTTTGCAGTTTTTATTACGTCTGCCTTATTTGCAATTGCACACCTGCAATTCGGTTCAGGCGCACCACTCTTATGGATCGCAGCTATAGATACATTCACTCTATCTCTATTCCTTATTTACTTAAAGGAAAAAACAGGCAGTCTATGGGCGTCAATCTTTTTGCATGGACTCAAAAACTTCATAGCTTTTCTGGCCCTCTTTGTTTTTACAACAAAATAATCATTACATGGTATAATATATAAATGATTAATATTAATTTTGTACGACAGTTCCCGCGACTTCAATAACTCTGAAGCTTGAGTCTGTATGTCAAAATTGTACAAATCGGTCTCAGGACCGATTTTTTAATGTTAGGAATCTAATAATGGAAAAAGAAATAATAGTTTTAAAATATGGATCTTCATCCGTGACTAATGCTGAAGGCATTGATATGTCACGTCTTTCTACATATTCTAACTACGTTGATTCACTCATGGATGATTATAGTGTCGTTATAGTCAGTTCTGGAGCCGTAGCAGCAGGAAAAGCCTATTGGAAGACGTTAAATAGTGAGAATGATAATTTGGAGCCTTCCAAGCAAACATTTGCCATGCTGGGTAGTGGACGAATAGTAAGTGCTTGGCAGGATAGTTTGGCTGATTTTGGCAGGGCTGCAGGTCAATTACTCGTAACGCACCGAGAACTAGATGATGTCGAAGAGGGTTCGGTTGTTGTTTCGTCTATACGACAATCATTGGAGTCAGACATTATTCCAATTTGCAACGAGAACGATGCTCTTAGTATTCAAGAACTTGCTTTACTTAAATACGGTGGCGAGAATGATGGCTTAGCCTCTCATATCGCACGCACAATTGGGGCCAAGGCCCTTTGCTTATTGAACGATTCGGGTGGCATTAAGCGAAATGATCGATCTGAATACGAAAGTATAAGACATACAAACTGGTCAGTAGTAAGGTCTATGGCTAAGATGCGATCAGAGCAATCCAGTCAAGGCACCGGTGGTATCTCAGCAAAAGTTGAGGCCGCTATTAGTGCTGCGAGTGCAGGTATAGACGTTTATGTTGGGAATGCACAAAAAGACCCTAAAATTATTATGGACAGAAAGTCCGGAACTCATTTTGTCGCAAAGGCGGCCGAAGTCAGGTAAGATACATACTAAGGAGAATTCATGAAAGCAAGCCAACTTTTTACCAAAACGACAAAAAATGCACCAGCAAATGAAACTGCTCGTAATGCTCAACTACTGATTCAAGCAGGATTTATACATAAAGAAATGGCTGGAGTCTACGCATTTCTTCCATTAGGACTTAAAGTTATTGAAAACATTAAAACAATCGTGCGAGAGGAAATGAATGCCATTGGCGGGCAGGAGCTCATCATGACAAGTCTGCAGTCTCGTGAAAAATGGGAAGTTACAACTCGCTGGAATGATGACGTTGTTGATGTGTGGTTCAAAACAAAACTTAAGGATGATTCAGAAATTGGACTTGCATGGACACACGAAGAGCCAATTATTGAAATGATGAAACCATTTATCAGTAGCTATAAGGATCTTCCAGCAAGTGTCTATCAGTTCCAGACAAAGCTTCGCAATGAGCTACGATCCAAGAGCGGTATTATGCGTGGCCGTGAGTTTTTTATGAATGATATGTATACAGCTTCAATCGATGCTACTCAGCACGACAAGATCTACAACGGGGTTATGGATGCTTACGTACGTGTTTTTGAAAGACTTGGACTCGGAGATGATACATATGTAACTTTTGCTAGCGGTGGATCATTCACTAAGTTTAGCCATGAATTCCAGACAGTATGTGAAACTGGTGAGGATATTATTTACCTTCATCGTAAGAAGAACATCGCGATCAATGAAGAGGTGCTAGATGATGAAACCCTTCAGAAGCTTGGTATTACTCGCGATGAGCTTGAAAAAGTAAAGAGTAGTGAAGTAGGGAACATCTTTAACTTTGGTACCGACAAGAGTGAGCAAATGGACTTTACCTATACGGACGAAAAAGGAGAGAAGCAATATGTCCATCTTGGCTCATACGGCATTGGGATTAGCCGTGTTATGGGTGTTATCGCTGAAAAATTTGCCGACGACAAAGGTTTAGTATGGCCAGAGCAGATCGCTCCTGCAAAAGTCTACCTAGCTCGCTTAAGTGAGAACGAAGAGGTTATAAAGGTTTCAGATAAACTGTATGATGATATGCGTAAACGTGGCATTGAGGTGTTTTACGACGATAGAGACGTCCGTGCCGGACAGAAATTTGCCGACGCTGATCTTATGGGAATTCCATACCGAATTGTTGTCAGCGAAAAGACCTGTCAGAGTGGAAAGCATGAGCTTAAAGCAAGAACTGAATCCGATAATAAAATGCTCGACAATGATGGTATACTAGAATACCTGGCTCCAGTAGGATCCTAATCGAGCCAGCACCCAATTAGACATTCAATAGATGAAATAGAGGAAAAAATTATGAAGAAACAATACTTACTAACACAAGAAGGCATCAACGAACTGGAAAAAGAGTTCGCCGATTTGGTTGCTGAACGTGGCCCAATAGCTGAACGAATTAAGACTGCACGTGAATTTGGTGATCTATCTGAGAACGCGGAGTATAGTTCTGCACGTCAAGAACAAGAACGTACTGAAACTCGCATATCTGAGATAGAAAATATCTTACAAAACGTTGAAGTCAT
>CALRBD010000017.1 GCA_943353855.1 uncultured Candidatus Saccharimonas sp. | reverse complement strand
TAAATATACACACATAAGAGTAGAAAATTTAATGTTTTAGTACGTTCAACATCTTGGCTGGTCTTGATGCTTGAAGTTGTAATAATTGCATATCCTCAGGATATTGCAATCCAAAGTAAAAGATAAGCAATGATTTCTATCTAGTTTAATGTAACGTGAGCTTATAGATTATCTATTTAAATAAGTAATCCCAAGCTGCACGGTGGTAGCGTATACGCCCCATATAAGATAAGGAATATTTGCATAGCTGACCCATCTAAGTTCAGGAGCTTTTAGCCAAACTGCTAAGAGTGCCCATATAAGTGTGACTACTACGAGTAATATGTCGATAGAAGCTAGGAAATTATTTGCCAAACCGAATTGTATGTATGGAAAGGCAAAGTTGAAAAGAAGGTTAAGAGCAAATGGCAAAGCAACTACCCACGAAATTTGTTTTTTAAACGAACTATAAAAAACGGCGGTAAAAGAAACTGCAATAATTGTATAAAGTAACGGCCATACGAGACCGATTACCCAAGACGGTGGAGTCCATGACGGTTTTATGTATTGTGAGTATAGTGATCTTCCATCCATAAGTTCATGCAATTCTATGTAACATAATTGTTAAGTTTAATGACTAAATTGTATCAATAAATAGCGAAGCTGTAACTGCACTTTAATGTAGCTTCCTCCGCCTGAGTAGCTAAACTCTACGAAGACGTACTGAAAGATAATAGGTTAATTGTGTTAATATCGACTAATGATATATAAATCAATAATTACAAAAAAAGTTAAGGATACTTTTCTAAACGTCCAAAATCATAATTATGACGCAGTACTTAAAGATATCGATCTAAACGTTACTCATCACTTTGCGGGAGATCACGCACTAGGCGGAACTCGGCACGATAAAAGAAACTTTACGTAAATGGTTTGAAAGATTGGGCAGAATTCTGCCTGAACTGAAATTTGAGGTAGTAGACGTAGTTGTTAATGGAATGCCTTGGAATACCTTAGCTATCGTCAGATGGGTAGCTACAAACAAATTAATTAACGGTGAATCATATATTAATCCAGGAGTTCATTTTATATCAATTAAATGGGGTAAAGCCTATAAGTTTGATGTATATGAAGATTCTCAAGTTGTTGCTGACGGACTATCTAAACAGGCTAAATCTGGAATTAAAGAAGCTATTGCAGAAAAGATAGAAAGCTAGAAAAAATTGGCTGGGGATGAGGGATTCGAACTTTCCATAGTATATTACTATCCGATCTCGGACGCGTTCCATGCTACTTACAAATTATCCCTGTCAAAATCATTATTTGTTTTTTTGACATTTTGCCATTGTAGGCCATCTTCATCAGTATAAGGATCACCCATATCTTTAAAACCTAATGCACCTAATAAACTTCTGGCAGCGCTGTTCTTTACCAGATGCCTAGAGTAAATGCTTTTATTGAATTGCTCTTCGAGATATTCAACTACCTTACTAGTAGCAGAAAAACCAACACCTTTTCCACGGACACTCGGGTCACCAATCATTATATGAATTGCTGGACTCGGCATGCTATCTTTTGGTTCGAGGTCAACCCAAATTGAGCCAACTACTTTACCGTCGTAATCAATCATCCAGTTCAACTGATCTGGTTTTTCAATGAATTCAGTAACTCGTTGCTTTTCTTGTTCCAGGGTGGTTGGTTTGTTATCCTCATCAGAAACGCCCATAAGCTGTAATGTATTGCGACCTATGTCACCATGGAGCCATTGCACACCGAGTTGAGCATCTCTTTCTAGCTCTGGTTCAACTAGGTGTACTCTTGGGTTATTTGTTTCTAGGGGCATAGCTTTCATAGTGGTTATTGTATCACTAGAAAAATAAAACTAGTCTTGTTGGTCTTGCCCTAGTAAACGGGCGCGCATCTCAGCGTAGCGTTGCTGGTCTTTTTGGACACGCTCTTTGGGGGTTGCTCCTTTACTAGTATGTGCTGCTATAGTGTTAACTTTTTCGCCAATGATATTTATGACAGGTATTATAATCGGACTGCGACCAGTATTTTCGTACATAAAGTGGGTTATGTAATCTCGCATTTCTGCTTTAAATCGGTCTAGATCGATACGCTTATATCTTTGTGCTGCAGCCCGCCTGATTTCTGTCCTGAATAGGCTCATGAGCTCTTCATTATCTTTCATAGCTATAAAGCCACGACAAATGATGTCTGGACTTGTTAATAGATGTCCAGATTTTTTGTCTAGGGTTAGGACCACAGCCATAATACCTTCTTCACTTAGCATCAAACGGTCTTTGACTACTAGACCATTTACAGCACTGCCGTTTTGGTCAACGAGTAAACTGCCATGTGGTACCTGCCCACCGTGCTCAATAGCATCTGGTGTCAAGTAAACACAGTCTCCGTTGTCGAGTATCATTATATCCTTACGCGGGATACCTTGTTCTACCCCAAGCTCTGCGTGATAACTGCGTCTTAGCGTGCCACCGTGAACAGGAATGAAAAACTTAGGACGAACAAGCTGCAGCATTTCTCGGAGTTCACCTCTGCGGGCATGTCCGGATACGTGAAGCGGGCCACAACCGTCAACTTCGTGGGTCGGGTGTCTGAATAGATGTGCGCCTTTCTTTTTAAGGCGGTTACTCAGCTGATCGTAGCTGACTTCATTACCAGGAATCGGAGACGAGCTGATTACAACTGTGTCGCCTTCACTGAGATTTACGTGTCTATGTTCACCTTCGCTCATACGTTGAAGCGCAGCATTTGGTTCACCTTGTCCGCCAGTACACATAACAAGTAGTTTATCAGGCGCGATACTACCAGCTTGTTGAATTGGGACTACAGTGCCTTTTGGTATCCTGAGGATACCTTGTCGAACGGCAATTTCAGCATAACTAAGCATACCTCGACCATCTAGAGCTACATTACGTCCAGCCGCCACTGCAGCATTAATGATCATCTGTGTACGGTTCATGTTACTAGAAAAAGCAGCAACAAAAATTCGTCCTTTAGCTTTACCGATTATGTCGTAGAAACTTTGCTGCAAGGTACTTTCAGTTGGCACACGACCTTCTACTTCTGCATAACTACTATCACTTAGCAGAAGTAAGACTCCTTGATCGCCAAGTTCTTTAAGACGTTTTGTGTCACTTGGCATTTTGTCTAGCGGTTCGGGGTCTAATTTAAAATCTCCGGTGGCAATAATGCGCCCGAGGGGCGTATCAATGCACAATGCCGCTGCATCAGGTATAGCGTGTGTTACTCTCACGAACTCCACTGAAAAGCTGCCTATTGCTAACTTTTCATGCGTATCAAGCTGGGCTGTAACGACCTGGGGCTTAAATTCTTGACCAGTATCAGCCAGTAGGTCTTCAAAAGCCTTTTCTACTAAACCAATTGTGTAGCGTGAGCCATAGATTGGTGCGGGATATTGTGGCACTGTATGGCGAAGTCCACCGATATGATCTAAGTGACCATGAGTGATTACGTAAGCCTTAATCTTATGTTTAATGGTTTTCAGGTAGGAGGTGTCATTAATCGTATAGTTAATGCCGGGCAGATCTATGCCTAATGAGTTTCCACAGTCTAAAATAATGGCTTCGTTCTTGTATTCAATTACAGCCATATTCTTTTCCCCGACATCTTCAAGTCCACCCAAAAAGGTGACTTTTAGTTTATCGAAAGAATCTGCAACGACGTTAGCACGCTTAAGTGACTTCTGTGATGCATCTTCATATTGTTTGATGACGCGGTTAGCGTCGTCTTGATTTCGCTTTTGTGCGCGAATAGCAGCACCGCGAGTTTTTGCAGAACTACTACGTAGTCCTTGTTTATTATTTTGGTTCATATTTTTCCTTTATTTAAGGTTGTTATTTATTAATTTAAAAGATGTTTCTTGCTGTATATATAAACAGCTGATTATAAATAGATTGTTTGAGTTAAAAAGCGTAGTTATAAAAAAGAGATTTGGCTTGGCTTCCCAGAGGGGATAGCTAATTAATTTCTAAATAGAGTATCTTAGTTACGACAATAATAACATATGCATTATAATAAGTCAAGTATTTTATCAAGTTTGATTGCCGGTCAAGTAGGATTCGTACCTAGCATAGTCAATTACCAAACGATTTTCAGACTAGCCCTACGCTATCCATTATCAGAACAAGAAAGACCGTTGACACCAGCGTACTAGTATGCTAGTATTCATACATGTCAAACTTTAATGACTTTATTGATCTAACATACTCTATACGGGACAAGAAAGTGCTCGAAGACTTTTTATTTGGTGTCACAACCGATAAAGAGCGGGCTGAACTTGTTCAGCGTGTAGAGATAGTAAAACTACTCGTAGCTGGTAAACCTCAACATAAGATTGCTAGTGATCTTGGTGTTGGCATTGCTACGGTGACTCGTGGTTCTAAGGAGCTTTCACAGGGTAGATTCAAGGTATTGAGGAAACAGTAATGAGTAATCTTCTTAAAACGATCACGAGCTTTATTGATAAGGGCGCATGGCGTAACTCCTATTATTCATGGGAGTCTATTTAGTTTTGTAAATTTTTAAGTAAGTTTAAGATGACTCCCCAAAAGGGAGTTTTTTAATTTAAAGGAGAAATATAATGAGTGAATTTAATATAAGTAGAAATGTAAGGAATATTAATCCCGCAGAAATTAGCGAGGAACATGAAAATAAGGCTGTACTTGCTATGCAAGCAACTGCATTATTTGGTTCTGAAGGTTTCGAAAACGCAAATAACAATCTGGTCGAAGCTGCGCGTAATTTAGGTGCAGCAGCAACAATGACATACGAAGACCTTATCTTCGTTAATCCACTAGATGTTGGAGCGTACGTCCTATCTGAAGACCCAGAAATAGCCGAACAAGAAGCGCTATTCTATACTTCACACAAAGCAATAGAAGACATACTCGCTGAAACAATTGACGCTATTACAACTAGTAACTATGAACTTGTGACTGAAAGCTTGGATAGCGTCTGCACAGAGTTCGGCGGTCTATATAATCAGCTAGACCGTGAAGCTTTTGCAGCCTTTCGGCCTTATTTCATAGGAATAAATGATTTTCCTGGCCCTAGCGGTCTATATACGGCTGCCATTCCAATAATTGATCTACTGACTCACGGCGGAAGCAATATTAGCGACGACGAACGTGCGAAGCTCTTAGAGGGCATTGACGAAGGACTTTACCCGAGCCATCAGTCGGAGCTATTAAGGAGCCTGCTTCTAGAAGATAACCCACAGGTTTATATGCCCGACGATGTGCGTGACTCAGTTAAATTACTACTCGATAAGTTTAGAAAGGTGCACACCATTAGTGTCCGTAAGTTCGTACCAGAAGCGCTATATGTTGGAGAAGCAGGTAGTGGTGGCGTTACAGATGTGGCAGGATACCTTGCATCAAAAATGTTAAAAATAGAAAGGATCAAAGATGACTAATATTGGTATTGGCCTACCCGGTAAAAGTATTGCAGAAGTGAGGGGAGCGGCAGAAGCCGCTGCCCATTATCCCTACGATAGTTTCTCGGTTTATGGCGACTTAGGTGATTTACCTCCATACGCTGTTTTGCATGCTGTTGCTGACGCACTTAAGGGCTCAGAAATTAGATCTATTGGGCCTATGGGTGTCCCGGTTGGTATGCAACATGCTGAAGTATTAGGCATGCATGCTTTGGCGCTCGAAGAACAACTACAGAATCAATCGTATGTAGGTTTGGTTCGAGGTGCTTTCTTGGAATCTATTGGAGAAAAACCAGCCACACTAGCTACTCTTGAAGCCACTGCAACAGATCTACGTAATCTTTTTCAAGATAAAGAGAAGAGTATACCAATCTATATTGGTGGATTTGGACAAAAAGTATTGGGTCTTGCAGGCAGGCTGGGGGTGGACGGTATAAAATTAGGTGGAAGCACCAATCCTCTTTTGGCTGAAAAAGCGAAACAAACAATTAACAATCCTTACGTAAAGGTAGTTCTGGGGGCAGTCTCAGTAATCGATGCAGATAGAAAAGCAGCACGCCAACTTGCTCGTAGAGAGGTTGCCAAATATCTAGATGTAGTCGGGTCGTTAGATTCAACACTCGGCCAGGACGAATTGGCTTCACTAGCTAGCTTCACTAAAAAGTTTCGATTGGGAGATCCACAAGCCAGTGATTCTATATCAGATTCACTACTTGATAAATTCTCTATTGCCGGCACACCAGAAGATGCTATCGAAGCAGTTTCCAAAATGAATGGACTTGTTGACCGATTTGAATTCGGTACACCGCATGGCCTGATGGACCGTACGAGGGCCATACACTATATAGGCCAGTCAATTATTAATGATCTAAGGAAATAATATGAAGTACTACTTGTTCGACTTAGAAATTGAGACTATAGGTGATCCAAAAACATATAACTGTTCGCACAAAGTGGGCGATGGTCTAATTGTTAAAGGTGAAAACATAATGTTCAAACCAGGAACTAAACAGTTTTCCCACTATGTTCTAGCTAGCCTAATGCCTTATGTGGCTGCTAAACAAAGAGCTTCTGAAGAATCAGATTTTATGTACTTTGAGTCGGAGATTGCTTGCCCTGACCCTAAATGTAGCGCATTGTTTCGATTTAAGCGTTTAAAAAAGCGACTATATAGCTATGAACCAATTGAGAAATAGGATTTAGACCTTTAAGAGCCTCATGCCGTAAATTTGTCTTAAGTCACTATTTATATAATTAGAATATAGACAACGGGACTCTAGTAACTAAAAGAGCTGCCGAAATTTATTCAAAGTAACGGCTTCTTGTTGGCGCGGATAACCTCTTTCGCCACTCATCTTGATCTAACGGTATAGTTGTTTCAACTGTAAGATGTTCTGGTGATACGGTGCCGGGGATGTAGAGACCCTCAAAGCCACCCTGTATAACACTCGGTAGTGCAAAGATGGTACAGTCCTTACCAGCTTCACGCAAACGACCAACTGCATCAGATAGGCGGTTGTTAATAATTTCAGGTGCGAAAGGGTCGGCCTTGAGTACAGTAATGCTTGCATCAGGAGTTAGGTAAGCTTCATGAAACCTATCTGTAATTGCTTGAGCTTGATTACGATCGTTTGTTGAGAACCCTTCGTTTAAGGCGACATATCTCATTTCCTGGGCAAGTATCCAGGCTCGTTCAGGTACGCCATAACCAATATTATATCTGTCGCCAAACATACCTGGTGTGTAAAAGAATACACCACGCTCGCGATCATTACGCGTACCATTGACGTATATATCGAACATTCCGCTAACACCAGGCTTGCCACGTGTACGAAGTAGGTTACGTGCTAAAACTAGGTCTTCTTCCGTAATACTAGAAGAGTCACCATTCAGTCCCTCTTCTATAATCTGTGGTACTAAGCTGCTATGGGTGTTGTGTAGCAAATCAACAGAGGCGTAAATTTCTACTAATTCAGGCCAGTCATCAAATAACTCCGTAATTTCTGGAATAATTTGGTCTCTTTGTCGTTCAAAAGCTGCTTCGGGTGAAATCATTATAACATTATAACATATAAACTAGTAATTGTAAATAGATTATTAGTTGGCGATATTGGCTGGGGATGAGGGATTCGAACCCCCGATCGCGGAACCAGAATCCGCTGCCTTACCACTTGGCCAATCCCCAACGAACCTATGTATTTTAACAAAATATATGGGTTTTTTCTAGGTGTACTAGTTTTACTCACTAGTGTTGATATTTTGTAGTCCCGATAAAGGTTGATACATCAGTGCATTTAGATATATCGCTACGCTATATACCAACAACTTACGTAACAAGAACAATAGTCTAATGAAACCCTGCTTCATAGGCATTAATATCTAATCAATAGGGAGTTATGCGTTATTTAGCTTGTCATTTAATGAAGAAGTTTTTTTATAAATTTAGCAATATCTCCATGAGAGTGTGCTGGACCTTGTAGCTTCAACACCCTAATGGTAATATGTTGAAATAGAAGGAAATTAAATTTTGCAAAGAAAAAACAATAAAATATCAAAAAAACAAAATAGTCATCCTGAAAGCCTTTATGGACTAAAAAGGTTAACCAAGAGCCCCCATTTATCACACAAACTAAGCAAGTCTATGGCAATCATAGGCATCATTTTTGTAGCTATAATGCTGTTTGGAATTGGAGGCTATTTTTACATAACAAGTAAAGCTTCAAACAAAAATAACGATAATTACAAAAATAATATTAATGATGCATTAAACGCGGTTGGTGCAAGCGGCGGCGTATCAAATATTAGTAAAACTGCAAAAATTGAATCATCACTTGGCTTTTCACTCAAGTTTGACCCAAGTACGACAAATGCCCAAGCGGAAGTTACAGATGCTAGCTCGACGGAAAAGTATATTACAGGAAATGTATACGAGGGTGATGATGCATTAGAAAAAAGACCATATTCAATCGTTAAACTACGATTAAAAAAGAGAACAACAGATTTAGCCTTTGCCGAGCCTGAAGTTGTAATTTTAACCAATATCCGTAAATCATATTGGGATAGTGCACTTCCTGGGGAGCAGAAGATAGATACACTAATTAGAAAAAATAGTGCAGGAAAAGCGAGCTACATCGGCTATATAGGATCTAAACCTGAAGATATATCGATTAACGGAAATAACTATAAGAAAATAACTTACACTAAATCAGTAAAGTATGACCAAGCGACTGTTAATAGTAGTTTCATTGTTTACCTTACAGTACAGAATGATCGTCCTTATACAATAAATATAAATGGTATTACAAGTAATAATATTGATGAGATAAATGTTCTAAATTCAATTATAAGTACTATTAAATATGAAAACTTTGACTCTTCCCAGCTTTCATTTAAACAAGGATTACAAAGAGTACTAGCAGCAGTTACAGGAGACACTTTAGACAAGGAATATAGTAATACTCCATTTGACATTGATCCAGAGTCAGTTTTTAAGGTTATATTAAAAAATCAACCTTCAGTTGTGCGAATAGCAGCAATAGGATGTGTAGACATAGAGCTCCCAGCGATTTTGAGTCAAAACAGCACAACACTTAAGGGCGCATGCCAAGGAGGCATTGGGAGTGGGTCTATAGTTTCTGAAGACGGATATATTGCAACTAATGGTCACGTTGTAGATATACCTAAAGATTATCTCTCTGCATATGTGACCAATTCAATAACTGTAGAACAGAGTCAAGCAAGGTTTAATGATATACCCGAATACCTAATCAAAGAAGGCCTATTAAGTAAACAAGCCTATACAAATCTATTTAATGATTATGAAAGTAAAAAGATCGATGGTTATCAATTACTTAGCGCATTTATGCAATTAGTTCCAAAAAATGTAAAAATATCTAACGATGAAACAAAGTACTACGTTCAGACCAGTACTAAAGCGATGAAGTTGGACAATGTAAACAATAGGTTAGTCGTCAAAAGCGATAGTACTATTAAGGTTGCAAAATTTATAAGTAAAGATTTTGAAAATCCTAATGGCGAAGTTGGACTTAGTGAAGATACAAAAGGCACAGATGTAGCTTTATTAAAAATTGAGGGCAAATACCCTTCAACTAAACTAGGATCAATTAAAAGCATAAGTAACGGTTCAGAAATCACTGCGATAGGTTTCCCAGGATTTGTTGATGATGGGTTGGCTACAAAATCTGACAAAACTAAGCCTACAATTACACAGGGCAAGGTAACAGAAATAGGAACTATCGACAGTAAAAATTTAATAGCGACGAGTGTTCCAATATCAGCCGGAAATAGTGGAGGTCCAGCATTCAATAAGGATGGATCTCAAATCGGTTTGAATACCTACGGTACAGTTAAATGTCCCGATGGGAAATGTTTTGGAGATGGCATCGTAAGAGACATTGCAGATTTAACTCAACTTGCAGATAAAAATAATATTAAGTTATCCGAAACTAGCAGTATATCTAGCGAATGGGCAAAAGGTCTTGATGCGTATCTTGCAAGTAACTTTAAGGGAGCAGTAAAGTCATTTAATACAGTACAAATAGAATATCCTGCTCTCTATCTAGCGGCATCAATGGAAAAGCTTTCGCAGTCTAAAGTAGGTTCACCAGGTGATAAGAGTAGCGAATTTGAATCAGCTTCCAATCTTAAGATAATTGGCTTAATCGCCGGAGTTATAGTCATATTCTCAGGTTCTACTCTTGGCTTCTTCTTATTGCGTGGAAGCCATAAAAAGAATAAGCAGCTTAACTCCCAAGCCCAAGAACCCGGTCAACAAGTACAAGCTACTACCATGCAGGTTCCTCAGCCGACTGCAACAGTCAACCCGAACAATCTTCCACCAAACACTCCAACTAACACTCCAACTAACATTCCACCAAGCGCCCCACCAAGCACCCCTTCATGATATTGAGTGCTTGTAATTACCGATTCTATTTACAAATATTTAATAAAATAAGTACATAAATATTTAGATATACATTGGCTACCAGATCTTAATACCATTGTTATTATGCTTACACGCTATCTTTGCTATAATATAAATATTAAAGGGGTAATATATGAAACGTAAAAGTTTATTAGTAGCTGCGATAAGTGGAATTTTGTCACTGTTTATTTTTGGAGGTGTAGCGCGTGCGCAAGCCGTTCGTTCTGCAGAAAACGTAACTGTACCGAAAAACCAGGTAATTAACTCCATGCTTCTAAGTACAGGAACTGACATTAAGATTGAAGGAACCATAAATGGCGATCTTTTCTGTTTTGGTCAAGACATTGTAATCTCTGGCATTGTCCTTGGAGATATCTATTGCGCTGGTCAAAATATTACGTTTACTGGTAACGCCAGTGGAAGCGTACGCTTAGCGGGGCAGGACATTACATATTCAGGTAAGTCACTTGGAAGCGTAAGCCTTGCTGCACAAAAAGTTACAGTCCAGAATGGTACGGATATTGGACGAGATTTACTTATTGCAGCGGACAACACTAATGTTGATGGCAAAATAGGACGCGACGCGTCTATTGCAGCGACCAACGCAACAGTAACAGGAACTATTGGACGCGATCTTGGCGGAAGATACCAATTCTTAACTCTTGCGCCTTCCGCTAACGTTAAGGGAAGTATTGACTATACTAGTCAAAACGACCTTCTAAAATCTTCTACTACTCAGGTCGGCGGTGCCATAAACCGTCGCAATGTCGCTGCTAAAAGCGGCACACAACTTCCTAGCATATATGTCTTTGCGGCCTACGTATTCATTTCTTTGTTAATCGTGTCTCTAACTGTTGTACTTATTTTCCCTAAGCTATTTGCTAGAACTACTAAAGAAATTTCTGAGCGAACTGGCGCTACAATTGGCAAGGGCTTACTTACACTATTCATTGCACCTATTGTATTAATAGTCATCTCTGCAACTCTTGTGGGTATACCACTTGCTGGATTAGCTTTTGCTGCATGGCTAGTCGTATTGTTCCTGAGTGGCCCAATATTTGCCTACTACGTAGGCCATAGAATTACCAAAGGTAAGCATTCGCCGTTCGTAACTATGCTTGCAGGTTCTGTCATCGTATTGCTCCTCTATCTAATCCCTGTAGTTAATGCAGTAATTGGTATGGTTGTAGGAATCGTTGGATCTGGAGCAGCCGTCGGCGCCCTTAAACATCACAAAGCCGTATCTAAGAAAGCTTAAAATATAGCTTATGTCGTTAGTAGGTACGCGGACACGAAGACCACTTATTATTGGTCTTAGCGTGTCCGCTTTGATCCTAGCGGTAAGTACATATATTGCCTCAATCCAGAAGTTACCCCTATGGGAGCAACAAGTATTTACGAAAATATTTAATTTACCTAGTGGTCTATATAATATCGCGACATTCATCACATTATTCGGTAGTGGTTGGATGGTTATGGGGCTAGTCGTCACTCTGATCGCTATTAAAAGACGTGAACTTGCCCTACAGGTTTTTATCTTGAGTAGTATTACGTTTCTAATAGTACAGTTCATGAAAGATACTATTGCTAGACCACGTCCAGTTGGACTCGTCGCCGACCTGACACTCAAACAATACGAAGCCACTGGATTTGGATTTCCTTCTGGCCATTCTGCACTCAGTATGGTCTGTGCATTAGTGATATTGCCTTACGTGTCTCGGCCATGGAAACTAATTATTATCACGGGGGTAATCCTAGTCGGAATGTCTAGAATTTATCTTGGAGTGCACGCTCCTTTAGATGTTATTGGAGGCTGGAGTTTAGCTATTGTTCTATGGTCTATATCTAAACTATTTTTTTCAAAGAATATCCTTGCAAAAAATACTCGAAAACCATAAGCTTATTAAGGAAGTGTGAGGCTTCCCTTGAACCTCTGGCTGTGCCAGGGGTTCCTTATATTTTTAGGGTTCTTTCGTGACAACTTACGGGTAAATCAGGTATCATTAAGGAGTAATTTTAAGGATTTTTATTTTATGGCTACATTAGCTCAAGTTATTTTATTCGCATTTTTAGGGGGCGTAGTGTCTCTTCTAGGAGGCTTGCTACTTCTTAGTAACAAAAAATTTGCAAAAGCATTAGAAGCGTATGGCATGCCGTTCGCTGCAGGAGCACTGCTTGCCGCAGTATTTCTTGATTTACTCACAGATGGAATTGAAGAGGCACCGGCTGGCACTGTACTCACAGCTACTATGGTTGGCATTTTTATCTTTTTCTTCGCTGAGAGGTTCTTACGTTGGTTCCATCATCACCATCAGCACGGTTCACCAGATCCATCGGTGTCATTGATTGTTGCTGGAGATACGATTCACAATGCCCTTGATGGTATCGCAATTGCAGCAGCGTTCTTGGTAAGTGTCCCGACTGGGATAGTAACTACAATAGCAGTCGCTGCCCACGAGATACCGCAAGAAATAGGTGATTTTGGATTGCTTCTGTCAAAGGGCGTAAAGCGATCTAAGGTTCTACTGATTAACTTCATTAGCGCACTTGCGACTGT
>CALRBD010000016.1 GCA_943353855.1 uncultured Candidatus Saccharimonas sp. | reverse complement strand
TAAGAAATATAAATTGATGAATTAGGATCCGATAGTTTTCTTTACGAGCGCGGCGACTTGGCTGGGCGTCATATCGGCTTTTAGTATGACGTCTTCCACATTATATTTTTTTACGACATCAGGTATTTCTTGCTCGCCCATATTAGTTAAAATTAGCACTTTAATTTTGACACCCCAGTCAGTCTGACGTAGTTTTTCGAGCATTTCGGGGCCGGTCATCTCGGGCATCATTACGTCTAAGAGGATTATCTCGGGCTTCATTTTTTCACAGAGTTCAAGACCCTGTTTCCCATTTTCGGCCGTCTCGACCTCATAGCCATCTGTTTCGAATTTAATTCGATACATCTGACTAATTGCTAGGTCATCTTCGATAATTGCTATCTTTGTAGCCATATAGCAATAGTAGTTTACTTTGATGACAAAAACAATGGCTATTCAATACCAAATATACATTACATAAAGAACGCAGATTAGGCGTAAATTTTTTTTATATTATAATATTTCATTTATTATATCGACGATCTGTTGAGGTGTATGGTGAGCTTTAACTATGTAGCGGTCGACGTTAAGAAGGCTGAGTATTTTTGGTGCTTCATCTCTACTTATATTAGTCAGGATAATTACTCGCATAGTACTTCCCCAGTCAGTTGAACGTAGTTTCTCGAGCATTTCGTCGCCGTTCATAATTGGCATGCGAAGATCAAGTAGAATAAGATCCGGAAGCATCTTCTCACAGAGTTCAAGACCCTGTTTCCCATTGTATGCAGCTTTAGTATCAAAGCCAGAAGCCTGGAGCTTGTAGGTGTACATTTGAGAAATAGTTTCATCATCTTCGATAATTGCTATTAGACGGCTCATCAGGGTATGGTACGAAAATAGAACGCTAGATACAAGTTATTGCCATCTAGAGATGTTATGGTATACTATTTTTAATTATGAATTTACAAATGCATAACACGAAGAAGACCAAGATAGCGACCTAGCTGGACGGTTCTTTTTTCTGCAAAATGACCCCTCCAGCAGGGGTCATTTTAGTGTAATAACAAATAAGTACTAAGGATAAATAAATGGAACACAATTCAGAAACATTAAGAATAGAAGAAGCAGTCCGTGATGATATACCGGATGAATTCTTAGAACTGTTAGAAGAAAGCGACCAAGTACTTATAAGCGGACAACCACTGCATTTTGTCCCTTTGGATGCCGATCAGGATCCACTCTCTTTTGATCAATGCGACGTTGTTGAAGATGAGCCAGTTAGCGTTAAAAGAATATACCGCCAAAGGATACCACTTATTGGTCACAGGCATCTGGCTCCACAATTCATTGCTGATGAGGGATACCCAGCAGTTCTTTGTATCACCGGAGATGGCGACGAATTAATTATGGGTATGAGGTCGTCACTACTGTTTAGGATTCGAAGAGATATGAACCGTTAATCCCATATTAGTGGTGCAAAATAATCATTCACTGTTTCCGCCCGGCGAATAAGCTCTGTTTTGCCGTCAGGTGTCATTAGTACTTCAGCGGAACGAAGAAGACCATTGTAATTGAACCCCATAGAATGCCCGTGCGCACCGGCATCGTGAATGACTAAAATGTCATCAGTTTCAAGTTGAGGCAATTTTCTGTCGATGGCAAATTTATCGTTGTTCTCGCATAAAGAGCCAACCACATCGTAGTTCATAGACTCATCATTTTGTTTTCCAAGCACTGTAATGTGGTGGTATGCGTTGTACATGCCAGGACGCATAAGGTTGTGCATAGAAGCATCAACGCCAACGTATGTTTTGTATTTGTGCATTACGTAGCGAACTGTAGTTACTAAATATCCGTGTGGTCCAGTAACGTATCTACCATTTTCAGTACAAATTTCGAGGTCTTTGCCTGATTCTTGAAATACTTTTTTAATACGTTCCGAAGCTTCATTAATGTCGAATGGTTTTTGATCAGGGCGGTAATTTACCCCAAAGCCGCCGCCTAAATTTACGAAAGATATTTTTATGCCTGCTTTTTTTTCGACTTCATTCACGGCAGTTACCAGTAGTCTGGTGGTATCTTCAAAATACGCTGCATCAAGCTCATTAGAGGCTACCATGGTATGTAAACCAAACTCTGATATATTTTGTGCTTTTAGAGTGGTAAACGCGTCAACAAGGTCATCCAAGCTCATACCGTATTTAGCTTCTGTAGGTTCGCCAATTATAATGTTTCCTGACTTAAGGTCGCCAGGGTTGTATCGTGCTGCTAGGCGAGCAACTGAATTACCATTGAGAGCATCAATATATACTGGCACCTGACTTAGATCATCAATGTTTACTGTTGCACCAAGTTTAATTGCTAATACAAAATCTTCTTTTGGAGTATTGTTGCTGGTGAAAAAAATATCCTCTCCTGGAATACCAAGTTTCTCGACCATCAGGAGTTCTGTTCGGGTACTGCAGTCGAACCCCATTCCTTCTTCGTGAAGTATTTTAAGGATAGCAGGGGTTGGAGTGGCTTTTACTGCAAAGAAATTTTTGTAGTTTTTCGTCCAAGAAAATGCTCGTTTCATTTCTTTTGAAGTACTACGTATGCCGGCTTCATCATAAATATAAATAGGTGAGCCAAATTGCTTTAAAACACTATTTATTTGGTTTTGTAAAAAAGGAATAACCATATTTTTATGTGTAATCTGTTTTGTCATTAATTACAGTATATCTTTTTGATTAAAATAGCTCCATTTAATTAATAAATAAACTATGTGCTCATGCTTGCTATCACCGAATATTAGTGAGATTATTCATACCATTAAACAAGGGAGTTTATATGGTAGAAAAAGCTGAATGGGGAATTATTGGAGCAGGTGGTATTGGCTCTGAGGTTATGCGACAGTTAAATCAAGATTATGTCTCTGAGCGTCTACATATGGGCCCACTCCCAGAATTTGTTATTCGATCTACGGGCGTTATGGGGCCAGATGCCGTAACTCCCCTAGATTTTGAATCATTCCAAGATTTACCAATACCAGAAGTTACGTTTGTTGCAATACCTTCAAGTGATGACGGTTTTGAAGCGCATGAATATATTAGTCATATCCTGCAGAATGGCGGAATTGCCGTAACAGCCGAAAAGGGCGCTATTTCGAACTATTTCTCTGAATTAAAAGAAGAATCAGATAATTTCAATAATCTTGGCATTAATGCTACCGTCGGGGGCGGCACTCGGTTACTCGAAGTAGCCAAAAATTATTGCCAAGACGTAGACAACATCACGCAGATTCATCTTGCGGTTAATGGAACATTGGCCGCAATTATGAGCTCGGTAGGTCCAAGAGAAGGTTCTGGTATGTCACTTGGTCAAGCCGTACACCAGGCAGTCGAGTTGGGTTATGCAGAGCCAGGAAGTACAAACCCAAATGAAGTTATTCGCGGAGAAGCAGAGGGTGACATTCCTAAAAAGACTGCAATTTTCTTTAATGCACTTGGCCTCAGCGATGAATCATTAGACTGGAACGAGCTTAAGTTCAACCTTAGCGACGAAGATATCGACCATGCTGCAGAAGAAGCAAAAGTACGTCGGTTTATCGTCTCACTCTATTCACCAAATTATCTAGAAAAATCTCAGAAATGTCCCGAAGATCAAATCATTGGCGGTTTTGAATTCGAGCATGCTGGCTGGAAACTAGTCGGTGGTTTCCGACATATCGATCGAAACCCACTCTTTTCTGCACTCGCAAGTACTACTGGCCCAAGTAACGGTATGGTCATTGGACTTGGTCCAAACGAAACAGATGGTGTCTATAGCTTGGTAGGGCCAGGTGCTGGCGTTCGTCAGACTGCAAACACAATGATCGATGACTACTTGTCTCGGCGTTAAAAGAGCTTTACAGTACCCTAGATCAGATCAAAGGCCTTTTGACGTAGTGAATATGTTTTCTTTTGTTTCTTGTCAACGGATTAGGTTATGTAATTGTAAAACATTGCATAAAGTTTTTGGATAAAACACCAAGTTTTTCAATGTTATAGCCGCCCTCTTGTATGAGTAGAGTTGGGTATCCCCGTCCACTAATAACCCTACTTATTTCCTTGTACGAGTCCTCATCAATTCCTAGGCCTCCAATTGGGTCATCTTCGTATGTATCATAGCCCAGCGACACCACAAGATAGTCTGGATTAAATGATTTTATGCTGTCGAGTGCTTTCTCGAGATTTGATATGTACAGTGCTGGTGTAGTTTCAGGCGGCATAGGTATATTCAAATTAAATCCCTTGCCTTTATTAGCTCCTTTTTCATCGGCAAAACCTGATGAGTAGGGAAAAGCGTGTTCCGGCTCAGCATGAATAGACACATAAAAGACATCATTTCGGTCGTAAAATAGTTTTTGAGTGCCGTTGCCATGGTGGTAGTCGATATCTAAGATTGCAACTTTTTTTTCTCCCATGCTCAATTCATTCGCAGCTAATGCGGCGTTGTTAAAGTAGCAGTATCCTGACATCGCATCCTTTTCAGCATGATGACCAGGGGGTCTGCAAAGAGCGTAAATAACTTTTTGTTTTCCTGTCTTTAGTTCTTTTGATCCTTGAACTGCAAGATTTGCAGATTTTAAAGAAGCTTCGTATGTATGTCTCATTAAGGGTGTATATGTGTCTTTAATAAAAACTGATGGCATTAATTGTTCTTCGCTACGAATTTCAGAACATTTATTCCTAAGGTAATCTATGTATGACTTTTCATGGAGCTTACTTACTATCTCAAATGGAACTGGATCATTAAATTCTCGGACATCGATATCAAGTGTTCGGGCGCTTTCAATAATTCGAGCTATTCTATCTGGTTGCTCGGCATGTGGTGTTTTTTTTCCATCATAGATTTCATATTTTGGGACATGAAGATGGTAATCATTGGCATATATAACTAGCATTATTTATTTTGCAACTGTAAACATAAAGTTACGATATTGGTTTTCTGGTTGATATCCATCACCTATTCTAACATTTTTAAATAATACTTGACCAATTAAACCATGAATTGATTCAACTTGAGGTACTTCATAGCCTGCTCTTAGCGCTACCATATGGGCGCCAGAAATTATGTTGCATTCCGCAAATACTAAATGGTCAATAGCCTGTAAATCATGCTTAACATTTCCGGTCAAAGATCTTACCACTAGCGTACCAATTCCCCTGCCCCTGAAAGATGCAGCTGCTGACCACTCTGTTGATTCCACCAACGCTATAGTACTTCCTTCGCGTGACGGCATATCTAATCTCTCTGCCATGGCAGACGCGAGCAAGTCTCCATTAAGTGTTTCGATTCCCTGATACCATATAGAACGTTCTGCAGGAGGTTTTCCGGCCTCATCTTTTATTTGTTCTGCAAATTCTTTACAACCCTCGAGCGACCAGCCAAAAGTAGTGCCCCAAATAGAGTGAAGTTTTACTGGGTCACTTACTTCACGAATATCCCTTACATTACTAACATTACTAGTATCATTACTTGTTTCAGCTGAATTATTTTGGCGGTAGTTTACTGCGTTTCTAACTTTATTGACAGTAATTTTTTTTGCGGCTGTAGTTAACTTTCGATCTTGTCTATTTTCGGCGATATATATCAGGTGCTCCGTAGAAGTGCCTGAATCATCCGTTGATTGAATAGGAGTAGCTGCCTCAACTCGATTAAATATAAACTTATCAGAAAGTAATTCTTGTGCTGTATCAGTATCTACTACAGCTCTAACCACTGATCTAGTTAGGTGTTTTTCGCTTTCTCTACCATCTAAAAACGAAACAACCTCAGTACGAAAATCTGAAACATTGCCTTCATCCACAAACTCTGGAAAATTCATGTATACTCTTTCGTCGCTACGTACGGTCTCGCCAAGGCTACCAGTTGAACTTACTTGTACCATCCTTAGACTCCCTCACTATCATTCATATGCTGGTTATTATTTTGTTGCCAAATTCCTACACCTAGTGGGAAATAGCGATCTCCGTGAATCGCAGGACCTACCAGAGATTCATCTGATAAAATTAATCGTTCGGCTTCAGGGTCTACCGTTAGCGCATATTCCACGGTAGAGCGATACCTTTCACCGTCACGCGTAGTGCATTCTTCCATATCACTTTGCGAAACAATAATACTGTAAACTTGTTTGTAAGAATGTTTTTCGAAGAATTTGTTTATTACAGCAAGCGCATTTGTAGAAAATACAGGGAGGTCTCTTTCCGGCGAAAAAGTTCGATGTAATACGCTAATTACATGCTCTCCATTTTCAATTTGTTCATATTTTTCAGGATTAAGACTCATAATTGTGCTCCTTTTCAGTTGAGTGGTTTTAAGCTTGGAAATAGTATAACGTCTCTGATTGAAGCAGTGTTCGTGAGTAACATCGCAAGTCTGTCTATGCCTATACCCATACCGCCGGTTGGTGGTAGACCGTAGCGGAGGGCTTTTACGTAATCGATATCTACGCTCATGGCTTCTGGGTCATACTCTTTATCAGCCTCTTGTCCCATGAAACGCTCTAGCTGAACAGATGCATTGTTGAGCTCGGTGTAGCCATTACAGAGTTCTCTTCCAGCTGCAAAAGCCTCAAACCGTTCGGTATATCCAGGTCGGCTACGATGGCCACGGGCAAGTGGTGAAATTTCTTCCGGATAATCAGTGACGAATGTTGGATTTCGAAGATCTTTTTCGCTAGTCTCTTCGAATATTTCTGCTAAGAGTCTGCCTGGTCCAAAGCCTTCATTATAATCAATATCAAGCTTGTCAGCTATATGTCTTAATTTCTGAATATCGGTCTCGACACTAAGATCTTCGCCTGTTCCTTCTGATGCGAGGGTATCCATAGTTACTCTTCTCCATGGAAGGCCGAAATCAATTTCTTCACCCTGATAGTCGATTACTTCTTGGCCCCGAACTTCCTTTACTGCATGATTAACGAGTCGCTCGGTGAAGCCCATTTGATCTTCGCAGTCCCAATATGCAGCGTACACTTCCATCATTGTAAATTCGGGGTTATGTCTAGTAGAAATTCCTTCGTTGCGGAAGTTCTTTCCTATTTCATACACCCGCTCTAGACCTCCGACCACAAGTCGTTTTAAGTATAATTCCGGAGCAATACGTAAATAAAAATCAGTATCAAGTGCGTTATGGTGTGTGGTAAATGGTCGCGCGCTAGCACCGCCGGCAATTGGGTGAAAGGTTGGAGTCTCGACTTCCATAAAATCTTCAGCTTTCATGAAATCACGTATTCCTTGAACGATCTTGCTGCGCTGCTTAAATCGAGCGAGTGATTCAGGGTTGACCGTGAGGTCTAGGTAGCGCTGGCGAATTCTGACTTCATCATCCGTAATTCCATCTCGAAAATTAGGGAAAGGTATTTCTGTACGTGCTAAGTATGACCAGTCTTCTGTAAGCAGTGAGCGTTCAGATCTTTTTGAGTATCCTACAAGTCCGATAGCACCAATCCAGTCGCCGTTCTGAGTAGTCTGAAGTTTTTTATAGCCTTCAGTAGTCCCATTTTCCGATATCAGCTGAATACTGCCGGTGTGGTCTGTGATTGTAGTAAAACAAATTTTGCCCATATCTCTGGTCGAAACGATTCGTCCAGCAATTCCTACGGTACCCAGCTCTTCCAATTGTTGGGCACTTGGGTCAGAGTCGTAGATTTGATGGAGCTCATCAATATTATGCGTCTTCGGAAAGTCGTAAGCGAGTTCAGGCGATTTCGGTAGTTTCTCTAATTCCATATGTAATAGTATCTATACCATGCCCTTGATTGATACGCAATAATAATTATAAAAATTACAATCATAATTCAAATTATTTGAGGATTTCGTTAATGATATCGCTAGGCAATATGTAATATTATGCTATTATTAACGCTAGTACTTTAGAAGAATAAAAGGCGTCACTACTCATGTATTTGGGTGGCGACGTTTTTTTTATTTAGAAAAATATTATGCCAGAAGAAATTAATCATCCTACTCAACATCAACCACCTTCATTTGAAAGTCTTGCTACTGAAGATGGGCATAAGTCTGTGAGTAAATTTAGGCGTGGAGTTGAGTCTGCAATACTTTTTGCAGAAGTAACACCTCTCAATGAAGCCATGAGAGTAGCGGCTGGTGGTGCAGCCATTGCAGCAGGAGCGGATCCAATAGAAGTCGCCGCTGTTTATGGTGGAGCGACTCTTATGATTGAAGGAGCCGCGTCATTCGCTTCTGCAAGTTGGCTAGTGACAGAACGTAGTAAAAAAACAGTAGATTGGCTCAACGGTAAGCTCGAAAATCGAGGCATATCTCCTGATGCAAAATTCAACAAAATCACAAAAGCAGGTATCGCTTTTCTAGGTGGTGCAGCCATTTCAAACACTGTACATTTTAGAGAAAACCCAGACTCACAAGAAAAAGACATTAGAAAATATGGTTTTAAAGTATCCTCAATGTTAGCTGGTGCTTGTGCTATTCAAGGCTATGCTGTGGCAAATGGAATTAATACGCCCAATCCTCTGACTATCGGTGGGGCATTTGTCGCAGTAGGTAGTGTATTTGGTATCGCCGAGTGGAGTAAGCGTCGTGTATTAAGCGAAGAAAAAGCACAAGGAATAAATGTTGATGAAATAAAAAAAGGGAGTAAATAGTAATGCTTATAAAAGTAAGTGCAGGCTACGGATCAGGACCAACGAAATTATCAGCATTTGACGCAGCATTAAATGATACTGGCGTAGCAAACTACAATATCATTCGTCTTAGCTCAGTTATTCCTCCAAATACAAAAATCGAGGTTAGCGAAAAAGCTTTAACTAAGCTACCAGGTGATTGGGGTGATCGTTTATACGTAGTTATGGCAGAAGAACGTGTCGATACGCCAAACGTCGAAGCTTGGGCTGGTATTGGCTGGGTGCAAGATAAAAAAACCGGAAAAGGTCTTTTTGTTGAGCATGAAGGCAATAGTGAAAAATCAGTTCGGAGCGACATACGTCAAAGCCTGGAGGCCCTGATGGCCACCCGAAATGTCGATTTCGGTGATATCCACATGGAAGTTACCGGTGTCACCTGCAAGCATCACCCAGTGTGTGCAATGGTTGTTGCGGTATATCAAGCAAGTGATTGGGAAAATAACGCATCATTAATAAATAATTAATACGGAGATTATAGTATGACTGAAAATATGGAGACCTTACCTACTCAGCCAAAAGAAATACTTCAATATAGTTTTGACTTTGAATTTAATGAAAACGAAATAGATTATTGGTTTAATGTTTATGATGAGGCGTTCAGGGAGCTTAATGAGGATAGCCCCGAAAGACAAACAATGTCGCATGAAGAGTTTACCTTTGCAATGCTAGATAATGACATATCAAAGCTTGCTGTACGGAATGGTGTCGGTGAATTAGAAGGGCTAACCATTTTTGGTCCACCTAGTAAATCAGAAGTATTTAGCTGGTTAAGTCAGCCATACTTTAAGAAACACTTCCCTGAAGCTTATGAAGAAGGCCGATTACAATATTTCGTTACAACATTGACACGCCCTGATTCTAGAAATTCCGGCGTAATGGCATCAATGGGTCAACTAACCACAGACAGATTAGTGGAAATGAACCCAGAAACAATCGTAGTTTTTGATTGTTGTGCTTCAAATGAATTTTTACCCATAGCACTTCATGGGCTTGCAACACAGACTGCGGAGAATGTTGGAGGAAATATCTCTCCATTAGTAGAAATTGGCCGTCAAAACTTTTATGCATTTATCATCGGCAAAGATTAGAAATGTATTTTAAAGCAATTATGTAAGAATTGTATTGCCATAACCACTATTTCGTGTAATCGTTAATGGTAGAATGGCTGTTCAATATTTAGTATATCCACCAATTATAATTGGCATTTTCCTGTTGGGGCTGGTTACTCTGCTCCAAAATCCTAAAAAGATATTAAATATATCGTTCGCAATTTTCAGTTTGAATATAATTATTTGGGAGCTTGCTTCATTTTTGGCAGATACTAGTAGCTCAAATCAGGCAGCGCTATTATTTGTAACTAGTGCGATTGCTATAGCTTCATTCTTTCCTCTTACCTATACTATCTTCTGTTATGAATTTCCTTATAGAGACCCAAAACAAGATAGAAGAGGAATCTATTTAGTAGGAATATTTGCGCTTATTTCGTTCTTGCTTACTGTAAGTGGTGTTTCTGTCCAAAGTGTAACTTCAGAAAGTTTTGGTGCAAAAATTAATGAATCATCGATTGTGTATACGGCCCAAGTACTATTCTTTTTAATCGGAGCTATTTACGGAACTTATTTGCTCTTCAGAAAAAGAAGAATAACATCTGGCCAAACTCGCGCCCAAATACAGATTGTCATATATGCTCTTGGTAGTGTCGCATTGATAAATGTACTAGTTAACGGTTTTTTTGTATCTGAAGGATCATCTTCTTTGGGACCGTTAGTGGGCAGTACATCAGTTATGCTGATAACAATTGCAATGTCATACGCAATAATTAAGCACAAGATGTTTGATATTCGCCTAATTGTAGCTCGGTCTGTAGGTTATATATTTTCAGTCGGTACACTTGCGATTTTATACGGTTTTATTGCATTTACGGTTATTAACAGGTTTATCTTTAACGAAAATACGAGTGTAGGCTTCCAGCAATTTGTCTATACTCTATTGGCTGTTATTCTGGCCTTTACGTTTCAGCCTATGAGAAAATACTTTGATAGGCTTACTAACAAGCTATTTTATCGTGACGCGTATGATTCACAGGTGCTGCTTGATGAACTTAATAAGATTTTAGTTGGGAATATAGACATTCAGCCCTTGTTGAGGCAATGTGCTGAGTTATTCGAAACGACTCTAAAGGCTGAGTACTGTACCTTTATCATTAGGGGGTCCGATGACACCGTTCGAAGAATAATAGGATCTAAAAAAATTAATTTGGAAGAAGATCAGATACTGGAACTAAGCAGCCAATACCATAAAACCGATCAAATCATCGTTGCCGATGAGTTAGAAGAATCCCAGACGACCCTTAAATCGATGCTTTCAAAGAATAATGTGTCAATTTTGGCGCGTCTAGCACCTGATGGTAAAAATACCGTAGAACAGGGGTATTTGGTGCTTGGGAGCAAGCGAAGCGGCAACCCATATAACAAGCAAGACTTACAAGTGTTAGATATAATCGCCAATGAACTGGTGATTGCTATCCAGAATGCCCTACGTTTCGAAGAAATTGAAGCCTTTACTGTAACTTTGCAGGAGAAAGTCGATGAAGCTACTAGGCAGTTGCGCCGCACCAACGAAAAACTGAAGGCACTGGATGAAACCAAGGATGAGTTCATTAGTATGGCCTCTCACCAGCTACGGACCCCTCTGACAGCTGTTAAGGGATACGTAAGTATGGTTGTCGAAGGCGATGCCGGTAAGCTCAACAAGCAGCAAAAAGAGCTTCTGGACCAATCATTCGCCAGTAGTCAACGCATGGTATATCTGATTGCCGACCTTTTAAATGTATCTCGACTCAAAACAGGTAAGTTTGTGATCGAAAACAAGCAAACTAACCTGGCAGAGGTCGTAGAGGCTGAAATCGAACAACTCAAACAGGCTGCTGCTGGCAAAAAACAGACGCTGACCTACAATAAGCCAGCTAAATTCCCCGAAATGAACCTTGATGAAACAAAGATTAGGCAAGTTATCATGAACTTTATAGATAATGCCCTACATTACACCCAAAAAGGAGGACACATCACTGTAATCCTCAAAGATACAGACAAGAGTATAGAATTTATCGTAGAAGATAATGGCCTTGGTATTCCGAAAGCTGAGCAAAAACATCTATTTACAAAGTTCTTTAGAGCACAGAATGCTAAAAAAGCGCGTCCAGATGGCACAGGTTTAGGTCTATTCATGGCCAAAAAAGTCATTATTGCACAGGGCGGAGCAGTTCTCTTTACTAGCACAGAAGGCAAGGGCAGTACCTTTGGCTTTACTATACCAAAGCATAAACCTACTCAACAAAAGCAGTAATAATAACCAGTGACTCCAACAGGCTATAAGCGTAAGCCTTGTTAACAGCGTTGTTTCATTGTATAAAGTATTGACAAATATATACGCTTGTGTTAAAGTACAAGCAATATTCACGAATTAGGTGGATGTGAGCAATACGTAAAACAAAGGGACATTATTCCCTAAGGAGTTAATAAGACATATGGGCAAGAATCCTAAATCAACACCAGAAAAGGCGCCGGAAACTGTAGCTTTCGAGCCAGTAGAGCTACCTACAACACCTCCAACTGCAGATCAACCTACTCCTCCTGTAGCAACGGCGGATAATCCGCCAACTCTAGGTAAAGCATCTGAAGCTAATAGTACTAACACTCCTGAAACCAAGAAAAATGGTAATTTTTGGAGGAATGCTGTTATCGTAGGTGGACTTGCTATTGTTGCTGCTGTTGCAGTACGAGGCTGTGCAGATAACGGCTCTGATACTAAGAGCTCTCCTAAGGCTACTATCGTTGAAGGAAAGTCAGGTCCAAAAACTGAATCATGCCCAGAAGGTATATTCTCAAAGGAAAAACCATATGCGGCAGCTTCTGAAGTAAAGCCTGGTCACCTTATGCGTAACCCTGATACTCAACTAAAGAATAAAGACCAAGCTTACTCTTACCTAATGGGAAATAAAGAAGCAAAAATTGGAGGAGAACTCTGTGCTCTTCCATCTAGCGTTGCTGCTTTTGAAACAATCTTTAACGGTTGGGTTGGTGAAGGATCCGCAAAGGCACGTCCATTTGGAAGCTTCACACAAGATGCTAATGAACTGAACGCATTCTATGCAGCACATCCTGAAGAAGCTGAAAAAACTTTAGACAATAAAGTATTTAAGGCTTTCGTAGACAGCTTTGAACTTAATGACAAAGCTATTAAGGGCGGAGCATACTACATGATTTCTCTTCAAGGCGACAAGATCATACAAACGCCTGTTCAGCTTGGTGATCTAAAAGCTGGAACAATATTCCA
Source organism: uncultured Candidatus Saccharimonas sp. (assembly GCA_943353855.1). Classification (GTDB taxonomy): domain Bacteria; phylum Patescibacteriota; class Saccharimonadia; order Saccharimonadales; family AWTP1-31; genus CAJAXB01. The sequence continues at coordinate 305 of CALRBD010000016.1, read as the reverse complement.
ATTAGAAGGAAATGTATGGTATAGCGACTCTAAGTTTACTGGAACAAACGTTTCTATAATGGACAGAGAAGGTAAAGTATATAGTAGACAATCAATCGGCGGAGTACCAATTATCGCTCCAACTCCTGAAACAACTACTACAACTGCAACATCAACGCCTCCAAACCTACCTACTATGGAAATTGAGACACCAAACAACGGTGGCGGAACAACTGGCAACGGAACTGGCGGCGGCGGTAACGGTGGCGGAACAACTGGCAACGGAACTGGCGGCGGCGGTAACGGTGGCGGAACAACTGGCAACG
>CALRBD010000015.1 GCA_943353855.1 uncultured Candidatus Saccharimonas sp. | reverse complement strand
GTCGAATAACGGCTGGAAGTAGCGCGACATTGCATCGACATCGTTCTGGCCAACACGATATGAAACTATTGTTCCAATATTACCAAAGACAGCATCACGAATTTCATCTGTCAGTTGAGATACGAATTGATTAGCTACTACCAAGTTCAAGTGGTATTTACGTGCTTCTGACATGATTGTTGCGAATGAATCAGTTGAGAAGTTCTGGAACTCATCAACGTACAGACAGAAATCCTGTCGCTCAGATTCAGGTATATTGGCGCGACTCATCGCAGCAGCCTGAAATTTCATAACAAAGATCATTCCCATTAGACGAGAGTTAAGATCTCCCATTTTACCCTTACTAAGGTTTACAAGTAGAATTTTTTTATTATCCATGATCTGCCTAATATCAAAAGAGCTTTCTACTTGGCCTATTATGTTACGCATCATCTGATTAGATAAGAAAGCTCCGAACTTACTAACTACCCAGCTAGTTACTTCTCCCGATTCATTGGAGCGCTGAGAGTTAGGCCACTCTTTTGTCCAGAAATCTAGTACGTTTTGATCTGTAACGTATTTTAGTTTAGCCTTCATGAATTCTGGATCAACAAGCACTTTTGGAATATCTATAAATGTGCCGCCTTTAGGGTCTGCCATTAATAGCAGTGCGCAGTTTGTGAAAATATGCTCAAAACGAGCACCAATCATACCCTGCCTATTGGGGTCATAGAGTTTATATAAGATATTTATTGCTTCTTGAATCAAAAAGTCTTTTTGTTCAGGGCTAGTAAATTCAAATAGGTTGAGGCCCATAGGAAAATCCATATCTGAAGGGTTGAAGTATATGACATCTTCCGTACGTTCCTTGGGTATCAAAGATAGTAGTTTATCTGCAGTGTCACCATGAGGGTCCACGAAAGCAAAGCCATCGCCATTAAGCATGTCTTGGTACGCCAAGTTTTCAAGGAATGTACTCTTTCCTGTTCCTGTTTGTCCTACTGCGTACACATGCCTCTGTCGGTCGTTCTTAGTTAAACGTATAGGCTTCTTAGCTCCCCTGAACAAATTGTAGCCCAGAAGTAAACCGTCAGCAGGCATATTACGAGGTGCATCTACTTGCTTGGACGCCTGGCGCTCAAGTTGCGCTGTTGGAATATTTTTCTGATCTGGAAAATGAAAAAGCGTTGCTAGCTCTACCGTGTTTAAGATGTTCTTATTACTTTCTTGAGGGAAAATGCGCAGGATAAATGAAGTAACAAAATTTTCAATATCACTAGATGGGGTGTATTTAAATCCATTTTTCCCCTGAGCATCATACAAAGCGAACGCGGCTACGATGTTATGTAAAATTGTCTGTGATCTTTGACTCACGTTTGATGAAGCTACGACACGAATAAGAACCTCATATCCAGGATATCTGGTCTTGTCATCTATAGCATCCAAAACTGATTGATCAAGACTAGATAACTCGGGTTTGCTAGAATCTTTACCTCCAGATTTATCCTCGGGTGGCTTTACGGCCGCGACTGCGAGCTGCTTGACCCACCACATTAGACCGGATGAGCTTCCACTCTTACCGCCTTTTCTTTTGTGGGATGCTACTGCTTGAGCATTCTTACGCCACGATGGATCCGCAGGCCTGATAAGAAACTGTATGCCTGCCCCGTCCTGCTTATCCATCGTAGAGAGCGCGTTAAGCAATGACTGCAAAGCATCTCTTTTAAGTTCCTGGTAAGTTGCAATTGGGTACGCATAGTTTTCTTTAAGAGTTAATTCTCCTCCGACAGTACCGCTAATCTTCCCTATAGGGCTAAAAATGTTATGCTCAGCTACTTCTGTAAGTTGCGCCGTTGGATAGGCGCTAATGACAGCCTGTTTTACTACGTCAACAAGCACAATTGGTACTGAAGCATAAAATTTTACAAAACCGTCTATGCCGATAATTTCGAATGTAAAGTGGCGTTGTCCGTAAAATCGACTCTTATAGTCTTTCTTGAGTGTGCTGGCAATAATACCATAAAGGGTTTGTGCTTTCGAGATATTCTCCTCAACGACATCCCTTGTATCTCGGCCGTTAACTTCAACGTCTTCACTGCTTGGCGGAAGATGGATGAGTAATGGGACCATCTTGAGGCCACGTTCATAATTTTTTTGCTCTCTTAAGGTTTTGCGCGATTGGAAAAATATAATTAGTCCACTCATTGCAGCTAATAGTAAAAATGGTAGTCCAAATATCAGTAAAAAGTTCATAGATTTTATTCTGAGTCTATCTCTATGTCTTTATCGTATCTTTTTTTCATATAGTCTGCTTTTAGCTTTGACATTTCCACATTTTGCTCACGAGGGTCATTTCTAGTCTGAGCTACTATGTGCTTAGCTTTTTCTACCCATTCCTTCTCTATAAGATCAACATCTTCTGCTATATCTGGAGCATGTGCGCTCTTGTTGGCGCTTCCGGAGGTCACTCCACTAGCAGTTTTAGTAGCAGGCGCTGTTCCTGCCGGCTCTGGCATTGGAGCTTGGGCTGCACTAACAGATGGAGGTAAGCCTGGATCTATTGGCATAGGCAAACTTGTTGGTTCAGCAGTGTGTAATTGAGGATTCATATCTATTAAATTATACCAGAATTGTTGTACGAATTGCCACCCAATTTTGACCTATTTAGAAGAAAGCAGGCGCCTTAGATACGGACGTGTGACTAAAAATAAAATCACTACTAAGACTATGTCTTTACCATTTAACTGATTAACGGATCGGAGCAACAATATGAGGCATAGGAAAGTGGCTATAACTATGGAGTAAATAATGTCATTGCGGGGAACGTTACCCTTCCGAGAGGGCATTTTCCTAATAACAAGATACATAGTTAGAGAAAGGCAAACCCATAGCCAGGCTATGGGAATAATAAGGAGCAAGATAGGCAGTTTCTGGGGGTCTGTGAAAATAAGAAAAATAAATAAGAGCGCATACAAGGCGACTAACAAACGGCCTTTTGGAATGTGCTCTAGTTTATTTTTCATGTACCCTTCTCACCCTCGCTCTATTCGACCTAACTATGTTTGATAATACATATTTTTACAAGAGAAGCGAAAAAATATGTGGAGCTGGACGGTAAATCCGCTGCTATAAAATTAAACTATTAGAGCGCTTACCGTCCTAGCTGTGACTGACCGCTCTTTCCGCAGTTACGCGGCGAAGAGCGACGAAAGTTTGTAGTTCTACTTGTGTGTCCCTACGCAATAAATAATATCTCTACATAATGCTTATGTCAATAATATTTTGTTGTTCAATATACAAATATAATAAATTAACAGTGGTGGTCGTAACATAACTTACAACATATTTTGTTGCGAAATAGTCTACATAAACTTACAACGTTATATTTTATACATCTAATACATCAACTAGCTCCTACTACCCAAGCGTTATATTAATGTCTAATTCTAATTAATGTACCGCCTTATTTTCATACTACTAAGAGCTAGTATTGCTAGTTCAATCCTGCGCTATGCCCACTAAATATACAGCCCTTCTGTTTGTCTGTCCGTATGTTAATTACAAAAATTATTATTAAGACTTGATAAATATTTTTTTTATAAAAAATAGTCATGCATATGAAAAATGTTTACTGTATTTATTCCTGCCTGCTAGTTCGGTTTATTAATTAAACTTAGCTGGATATTTATATTTAAAAATTTAGTCTTGCATATGAAAAATGTTTAATAATTTTATACTTGTTTGTTAATACGGTATTTCTAAAAGCTTCGTTTAAATAGTACGGATTCTGAATTTATTAATATTGTAGACAACGCCCCATTACGATTATTTTTTGCCCCCATTCAATATTTTAGTGTCCATAATTAGTACTTCAGCTGACGATCCGAAGCCTATTCGATCATAAAGTTGCCAAGCCTTTAAGACCTACACATTATTATTCAGGTATTTCGATTTTAAGACCTATTTTTTATGTGTAATATTATTAAATTAATAGATAAGAAATGACTTATACACAGCTTTCTATCTTTTTTATGCATAAACGTGTTGACATCATCTAAACTTATTAATAATATATCTATAGTGCTTGAACAAATTAAGTACTCAAAAACAAAAACACCTTCGTAACAACGGCTTCTCGCAAGCCGTTGTTCCAAACAAAAAGCCCTTCAAGGCAAAAAAATAAAAAGAAAAATACATGAACAGCCCTACTCGCAAAGGGCTGTTTTTTTATGATTACTGATCATGCTTTGCACTACATTAATTCTGTGTCTTTTTAATATCAATGTATCGTCATGGCATTCCCGATCCTATTATGATTTTAATTAGACTGTCCGGGTGTTTTATATAAGCATTTTATAAATATATGTTGACCCCTGTTGATATCTTTGATACAATTAGGTCCAACCTTAATCGATGCAAGGAGCAAGCAATCGCCAAAATAACCCGTTTGAATCAAATGATTCGAGCATCTCAATTACGAGTCATTGATCAGGATGGCAAGCAACTAGGCGTGCTCTCTCGTGATGAAGCACTCCAGCTTGCCCAAGAGCAAGAACTCGACTTAGTTGAGATTTCACCGGAAGCAAGTCCGCCAGTCGCGAAAATAATTGACTGGGGCAAGTTTAACTACCAAAAGACGAAGCAGTTGCAGAAGAACAAACGCAGCGCCAAATCATTTGAGGTTAAGCAGATGAGATTCGGGTTAAAGATTGGAGCTCATGATTTAGGAGTTAAGTGTCGAAAAATCGAAGGATTTCTAGAGGCTGGACATAAAGTAAAGATCACTGTCTTTTACCGAGGACGTGAACTTGCCCATAAGGAACTTGGTTTCCAACTGGCAGATAGAGTTATCGCGAGTTTCGGTGATACTATCGCAGTTGATCAACAGCCACAATTAAGCGGTAAGCAGTTAAATTTTGTGATTAGGAGTAATAGCAATGCCAAAACTAAAAACCCATAGCGGTGCCAAAGATCGGATACGTGTCACGAAGAATGGTAAAGTTCTTCGACGACACTCAATGAGCAATCACTTTCTTCAAAAGAAGAGTGGTGCACGTAAACGTGGACTTGCAGGGCTAGAGCCGGTGCAAGGTAAAGCGAAGAAAACCTTAAAGCAAATGATAGGAGCATAATAGAATGCGCGTTAAAAGAGGCGTCACAAGTCACGCAAGACATCAGAAAATCAGAAAAGCCACTAAGGGTATGACCCGTGGTAACCGTTCAAGCATCAAGCGAGGACGACAAGCCATCACTAAAGGTCTCCAGTTCGCATACCGCGATCGACGAAATAAGAAAAGAACCTTTCGTGCTCTTTGGAATGCACGTATCAACGCTGCTGCCCGAATGAACGATACTACTTACAGCCGCCTAATTGCTGCACTCAAAAAATCTAGCATCGGTCTTGACCGCAAAATATTAAGTGAATTGGCTGTTAACGAGCCTGCTGCTTTCACTGCTATCGTCAAAACTACTCAAAAATAAGCTCTAAGTCTGCAAATCCATAGTTTTTATGGTATAATAATTACGTTAGGTTACCGGCTAATCGCCCTTTTAGGGAGGAAAGTCCGGGCAGCATAGGGATATAACAGTTGCTAACGGCAACCGGAGGAAACTCTAGGGAAAGTGCCACAGAAACGAAACCGCCTGTTCTCAGGTAAGGGTGAAACGAGCGAGGTAAGAGCTCGCAATTCGTGTCGGTGACGACATGAAATGGTAAACCCTGTTTGCTGCAAGGAGATGTGCTCACATTGGTATCCCGCCAGAGTGCATTGTTAACCGCTTGATCGGCAGAGCAATCTGTCGACTAGATAGATGATTAGCACCCTGCTCTTGAGTAGGGATACAGAACCCGGCTTACACGTAACCTAATAATAAAAATCACTCCTTACTGGGAGTGATTTTTATTTGTCTCAGGAGCCTGTGCATCGAGTATCTTATTAACCATCTCGTCGGCCCTCCTATTGTGTTCTCGTGGTACAAATGTAAAAACCACTTCAGTGAATTTCTTCACTAGATTATGGACTGCGATATTTAGGGGAACAAGATCCTGGTTTTTTACCTTATAAATACCCTTCATTTGGTTGATTACAAGCATACTATCCATATAGCAATGCACTACGTTTACTCCGCGCTTAAGTGCCACCTCGAGTCCTAATTTCAAAGATTGATACTCTGCCTGATTGTTTGTAGTGACTCCTAAAAATAGTCCGTCTTGGTCAATTACTTTATCGCTCATGTCAAAAAGCACATAACCACACGCTGAAGGACCCGGGTTGCCTCTTGAACCACCGTCTGTAAACAACTTATAGGTTACAGGTGGAGTTTTGCCTTCTTGGCTATTAGTGTCCGTGAGCGGCTTCTGAGCAGCGAAGAAGACTATTTTTACTGGAGTCTCAACCCTTACTTGAGGTCCGTAATATGAACGATACAGAGTTAATCTATCTTCTATTGAAGTCAGCGCCTCTTCTGGTCCAATATCACTTTGAGTCAATTGACCAAGTTGTTTCTCAAGTATTTGTACAATCTGTACCCTGCCAAGATCTTTCCATGATGATGGATCTATTGGATTGACCTGATCAATTAGCATGACAACATCATTTACATGAAGGTCCTTGTCGTCGTTAATCCGCCAAGTAGAGCTTCGTTTACCGTCTAATATCAACTTGGCTGAATCGTGATTTACCTTAAGAGCTTTCATATAACTCTATTATCCTCTAGATTTCTATATTTTCATACATGGTCAGGGTGAGAGGACTTGAACCTCCGGTCTCTGGACCCCCAGCCCAGCGCTTTACCAACTAAGCTACACCCTGCTGTATCCATGATAACAAAAAACATCCTCGATGGATGTTTAGCGACTGGAGGCCAACATGACAACCTGGAATTAAACCCAGGTGGGGTTTCTCACGATACAACCACGGTCATATACGAATTTTGAAATCCCTTATGATAAGCATTCAGATTATCATATTGTTGGCACCAGCCTACTAATTAGTATAGTGCAAAACCGGCTAACCTACCAAAAATATATACATACTATTAACAATATTGCCGACAAGTGGACCTATGAATGGGAAGAAGAAGAACATAAATAGTAAAATCGTCATAATTCCCCCTCTTTCAATGCCATACATTAGTCTTTGCACTGGTTCTGGGGCGAACGCATAAAGAAGCCTAGATCCATCCAAGGGTGGAAAAGGAATCATGTTAAAAACGAAGAAGCCTAGGTTAACTTGTATGAATAGGCTCATTATCGTGAACAACTCCGTGCCGACTGCTATACCAAAGAGTCGGATAATCCCTGCTGCAAGTACAGCAAGCATTAAGTTTGTTAGTGGACCAGCTATTCCTATAAGAGCAGCTCCAAATTCGTTGAAGCGAACTCGTTCAGGGTTAAATGGGACCGGTTTTGCTATGAAGAAAGGTTGCATCCCAAATAATATAAGGACCATAGGAAGTAAGACTGTAGTGACTATATCTATATGTTTTAAGGGGTTAAGAGTCAGTCTACCATGATCTTTTGCGGTCGTATCGCCAAGCCAGTGGGCCGTAAATGCATGCATGGCTTCATGAATTCCCATTGATAGAATTATTGAAGTAAATATTATAAACAGTTCGTAACCGCTAATTTGTGAAAACATTCCCTTTAGTATACTTGACTTTACGCCGTATTCAATCTAAAATAACACCTTGAATCTAATAGGAAATGTAAAGCAATGCAAAAATGTGAACTCACCGGTAAAGGCAAACAGTACGGAAGCAACGTTAGCTTCTCTCAACGACACACTAAAAAAGTCTGGAAGCCTAACCTTCAGACTAAAACAGTTGTCGTAGATGGCAAAAAAGTAACTTTAAAAATTAGCACTCAAGCTATTCGTACATTAAAGAAAAAAGGCCTACTGTAAGGTTAATTACTTCGTACCTAAAAAAAGCGCCTCTCGAGGCGCTTTTTTTATATGCAAAGTTAATAACCTATTATTTTTGTGGCTCTAGTACAATTAGTTGCGCCTGTTCACCTAAAAGATCAGTAGCCTTTATCTTGAGCTTAGAGACAGTCTCTTTTGGCTCCATAATAAGGCCTTTGATCGCATCGTCAAGACTTATTGCAGGCACTGGGTAATCGAGGCCCTTAACAGCGTACTGTGTTGGTATAATAATCTTAGGTTCAATCTGCTTAATGACCTTGAGTGCTCCGACAGTATCAAGAGTAAAGCCATGTCCTCCAACAGGAACTATAAGAACATCGACTACACCAATAGACTCGAGCTGCGTTTCATTAAGACTTGGATAGACATGGCCTATTACTGCGATACGGACACCATCAGCCACGATATTATATATTGTAGCGTTTAGCATATCTTTCTCATCTACGTGTGCCCTGACAGCCACGCCGCTAATAGAGATGTTTGAAACCTCATATTCGCCCGGTCCATCAATAGTAAGTTTAGCTTTAGGCTCAGCACCAATGATACGTGAAGTAAAAAGCTGTATATCAGTAGGCTTTGCTACCTGCGAAGCACCTAACTCCTTGAGGTTATCGTCAATAACGATAGCTGCCTTTTTAGTTGTAACTTTAATGCAATTTCCGCCGTAATATTGTATTTCCATCTATTCCCCTTTAGCCTTTTGGTTTCATCAAATCATGTTTATCTACTAGAATTTGAGTTTTTGCCTCATATACATTGGCAATGAATCGATCACTTATCTGTTTACGATACTTGAAGTCTTCTAGCGCCATAACAGTATACCTTATTTCTTTGCCTTCTTTTTTTTCCAATTCCTTTACGTATTTATTGAGTTGGGCCTGGTTTATATCCCCTACCAATAAAAGATCTACCCCTGTTTTTTCATCTCTGGTAAATTGTCCTGTGTAAAGAGCGAGCTCAACATTACCTAATGCCTTCAAATTATCCTGGCTCGGATTAGGGCGAGCAGTTTTGACTGCGGCCTTCACAGTTCCAGCACCAAACATAGCCGATAAAGGCTTATAGTAGTCGAATGACTGATCCACTTCATAGTAAAGTTTATTGTTTGTATTATCTGAAGAGATAATACCGATACTCAGTAAGTTTGCTAGTTCTCTTCGTACTGAATTTATCTGTTCATCAATTTTGCGGGTTATTTCACGCACATAAAAGGAACGATTTGGATTACTGTAGAAAAGTTGCAGTAATTTTACCCTGGTCTTTGATCCAAAAAGCTGTTCAATCATATTAATAGTGTAACAGACTAAAGAATAAAATAATATGCTAAGTGTTCAATATCGTTGTTGATATTTCTACAATTTTACTGGGGTCACTATACCACTGAATACTTTTGTTTCGCTTAAACCATGTGCGTTGTTTTTTAGCAATTTGGGCTTCATATTGAAGACATTTATCTTTAGCCTCACCCATTTCGTACTCATTCATAACAAAACCATGGAAAGCCTTATAGGATGGTGCTTGCATTGGAGCAATATCCCATCCATAGAGCTCTCCAAGTGATCGCACTTCATCGACTAGACCTTGTTCGAGCATCTCTTCTAGTCGTATTCTACTACGGGTTTTTTGCTCTATGGGATCAATGTTGATTCCAAAAATATATGTATTAGGACGTATCGTGCTCTGTGACGGAGCTACTGATCCTATTTCGGCGGCCCGGATTAGATATCTCTTGTTAGTATTATTCTCAGGCATTGGTATTCCTCTATCAATAAGCTCGGCCTGCAGATCTTCTACTGAATACTTTTCATACTTTTCCCTAATAGATAACGGTGCACTAGGTCTAAATTGATAGTCATACAGCACTGAATCAATGTAAAGCCCGCTGCCCCCGACGAGAATAGGTACCTTTCCTCGGGCAATAATGTTTTCTATAACTTTTTGGGCACGCACCTTAAAATCATGTACTGTGAACTTTTCATTAGGATCCACTATATCTAGCAAGTGATGTTTGACTCTTTCTTGATCTGCAATCGAAGGCTTTGCCGTACCTATATTCATGTTCCTGTATATGGTCATTGAATCGGCGCAAATTATTTCACCATTACAATTCAACGCAATTTCAATAGCAAGGCTAGTCTTTCCACTGGCGGTCTGGCCAACAATTACGATAAGTGGCTTAGGAGTTGAGTTTTTATTCATGCCCTTCGAGGAATTTTTTCAGTTCAGTGAGCTTAATCTTCTCTTCCTTGTCTTTCAGTCGTACGCTAACTTCGTCGGCCGCTACATCCTTAGGCCCTATGATCAATGTTACCGGTATCTTAAATTTAGAAGCATCGCGGATCTTACGTCCTAAAGACTCGTTTCGATTATCAACACTATAGCGTAGTTCATTGTATCTAATGGGCTTCATGAGAACAGTGTCTTTCAGTATCGCCTCTACTTGCTTAACGTAGTCCCCGACAGAATCATTAATAGTAAGTACTCTAACCTGTTCAGGTGCTAACCAATATGGGAACCAGCCCGCAGTATGTTCAATATAGATAGATAGGAACCTCTCTAGCGACCCTAGAAGTGCACAATGGACAATAACAGGACGCTCATCCCCGCCCTCTTCATTGACGAAGTTCAGATTGAATCGCTCGGGCTGAACAAAATCAAGCTGTATCGTTGCAACTTGGTGTTCTCTACCTAGTGCATCGCGTCCCATGAAGTCGATTTTAGGTCCGTAAAAAGCAGCTTCGCCTTTTGCTTCAAAGAAGTCGAGCTTATTCTTTTCTGCCAAAGACAATATTGTTGCTTCAGCACTATCCCAAAGCTTCTTTTCACCTAGATATAAGTCACTATCATCACGAAAGCTTAAACGCGCCCGCAAATTTAACCCGAGCGTCTTGTAGAGCGTCTGTACTTGTTTGACGAGGGATCCTACTTCAGCCTCTAGTTGAGACTGTCGAGCATAAACATGGCTGTCGTCTTGAGTAATTGATCTTACACGATTAAGTCCACCGAGTTCCCCCGTCTTCTCATCCCTATAAACAGTTGTTGTCTCGAAGTATCTTTGCGGTAACTCCTTGTAGCTGCGTGGTTTGGCCGAAAATATCTGGTTATGATGGGGGCAGTTCATTGGTTTCAGTGCAAATTCATCTGATGTTTCCTGGCTCTTGACCAAGAATAGCTCATCTCCAAACTTATCTAGATGACCGGAAACGGCGTAGAGATTTGTTTTAGTGATATGTGGAATCCAAACTCTCTCAAAACCATTGTCTTTTCGTAGCTGCTCTGAAAAACTGGTAAGCTTTTCTCGTAGTGCGGCTCCTCGAGGCATGAATAACGGCAAGCCCGACCCTACTAAATCAGAAGTTGTGTAGAGATCAAGCTCGGTTCCGAGTTTTCGGTGGTCTCTAGCTTTTGCCTCTTCAACCATATGTAGATATTCATCAAGCTTCTCTTGTGTTTCAAAAGCAACTCCGTAGAGGCGCTGCATCTGTGGGTTTCCTTCTTTGCCTCTCCAATATGCACCTGCGATGCGAATTAGCTTAAAGGCGCCCACATTGCCTGTAGAGGCAACATGTGGACCACGACAAAGATCAGTAAAATCACCATTGGTATAGAAAGAGACATCGGAAACCTGTGATTCACCTTCAGTGATAGTGCCAAGCTCATCTTCATCAAGATCTTTAGCAACAGTCGTTCCTGCGCGCTTTAAGTCATTGAGTAGCTCTAGCTTATAGGGTTGCTCGTTCTCTTTAGCCCAAATAATAGCTTCGTCTATAGGGAGAGACGTTTTTTCAAATGCGACATTCGCTGCAATAACTTTCTTCATCTCTTTTTCAATGCGACCGAAGTTATCTTCAGAGATAACCTTATCGCCAAGATCAATATCATAATAAAAGCCGTTTTCTACGACCGGGCCAACACCAAACTTAGCATCAGGCCAGATACTCTGTACGGCAGTAGCAGTGATATGCGCCAGACTATGTCGCATAGCATGAAGTTTATTTTCTTGTGTTGACATACATTCTCCTTAAACTTATAAAACAAAAAACGCGGCGTCTAGTAATCTCGCATGATACTACACTAATTCCGCGTCTTGGGTCCTAGTTACCTAGGAGGTTCCACCTGAGACTTTTACTCTTACCAGCACGTTATCGTACGTTCTGACCATGTCGACGAAGCTCTGTGGGTGGTTAAGCCACTTCAACGCTTAAACCTATTATATCACACCCCTATTAGGAGGTGTGTGTAACTCCTCTTAAAAGAAAAAGCGATTGAATGATCTCGCATTTCATTCAATCGTCTTTCAAAAAAACATGACTCAAAACTTCACTCCAACCATCATAACAAGGTTAGTATTATATGGCTAGTATATTAATATTGTTTTTTGTACATTAATGCTGGGGATAACAAGTTCAAATAATATACCATAAAAAGTATACCTACTTCCCTGGCCTATACCCAATGGCGTCTAATTATGATATTATGGTCCCTGTAATCCCATGGGTGATTAGCTCATTTGGCTAGAGCGCCTGATTGACGTTCAGGAGGTGAGAGGTTCGAATCCTCTATCGCCCACCAAATATGGATTCAGGATCATTTCTTAAGTAAATGATCCTTTTTTATTTCCAATAGATACTCCCTAGTGGCCTAGCTACATTGCCTCATTGGTCTAGTGTGTCTTGTATTTTTAGTTATTTTGTGTTAACATAAGCTAGTTAAACAGAGGTGTTTTTGGTTTTGAGTACCAACAAGCAAAGTTCGCTTGAGAGCTTTCAGCTCTTTTATGAAGAACTCGTTTCTTCAAAGCGAATCAATCGAATTCGACGTGTTCGTGTCTCTTCTACTTCGTAGAGGATTCATAAAACATACGTAAACTTCTTAGCCTCGACCCTACGAGTCTCTTTTTTGATATTTTGATAATACTTCCCTATTTACCCACATCTTTTAATAGGTTATCCACTAGCATTATTTACAGGGTTATGACAATATATAGACATGGTATGCATATATTGCGGGGGATCTACCCGTGTAACAAACTCTCGAAGCCAGAAGCGATCTAACGCTACTTGGCGGCGTAGGTCATGCGAAAAATGCTTGGCAGTATGTACGACTATAGAGGTAATTGATCTTTCAACGGCAATTGTTGTAACCGGCTCTAAGCGTCCAAGCCCCTTCTCAAGGGACAAACTTTTTGTGAGTATATATGACAGCTGTAAACACCGAAAAGACGCTCAGACGAGCGCTACATTGCTCACAGACACAATCATTAAGCACTTGTATCCCCTAATTGAGGATGCTTCTGTATCTTCACACACAATTCGTGACATAACACTAAAAACATTAGGACGTTTTGATACGGTTGTAGGAATACACTACGGCGCTTACCACCCTGTCAAAGCCTAGCTTCAGGAGAACTAGATAACTGTTTTGTTCTCTTCTGTTACTACCGCTTTGTCTGTAACATCGAATTTATCAAGATACTTACCGAACATTAGTCGTGTCTGTGAATATAGCGCAGAAAAACTACTATATACAATCGTTGTTATCGGCAGGTAAACCCACTGGAGAACCATAAACAATGAACGATGAGCTTTATACCTCTTAGGTTTCGGCGGTAGTGTCCTTAAGCTAAAGAATAATGTAAAGAATATACCGAACATTGCAATACGCTGTAAGTTACTTATTGTTATCGGTAATTGGGTGGCCCCAAAGTCTTTAGGGTTAACGAGAGCCGGAACAAATGCTGAGAATGTAATTATAAGAGCGGAAGTAGCCCAACTCACATGCCCCTCAAGGAGGCGTAAAGATTTAAAGAGCACATCTTTTTTTGGTGCTTTATTCTTCTTAAAAAAGCCTGTTGTAACGACGTACGCGAGATCCGAGGCACCCCATGCCCAGCGGCGCATCTGCACAAACTGAGCTTTGAGTGTCTTGACGTAGGTTGTCGAGAATACGGCGTCCTGATAAATAGGTAGGAATATTGGATAGACTTCATGACGACCATCGTAACGGAAATAAGTTCGCCAGAATTGGTGGCCATCTTCGACAATAGTGCGTACGCTCCAGAAATCAGTATCTATAAGAGTCTGCATAGACTGAGCATGCGCTGAAAAATTACGTAATATATGAGGCCTTAGAGCGACTACTGTCTGCCAGAATGAGTTACCAGTTGCTACGACGCGCATTGGTGCTGGAGCATCCCAAATATTATTGGTATAAAGTGGTACTGGCTGAAAAGAGATGTATCGAGGGTCAGGACATAAACAATAGGTATAAGCTGTTGCTGCGAAATATGATGGATGAGGTCTGTTGTCGGCATCAAGAGTAGTCAAGATAACATTAATGGGGTCAATTTTCTTCTTTTCAAGATAGCGCTGTACTTCTCTTCCAGCATAAGTAACGTTGCCGCCTTTACCAATAACTTCGTTGGGAATATCTGCGGGGTGCATTACGGCAAAAGCATCCATAAACTCACCCTTATATTCTTTAATGAGTTCTCTTACTCTTTGAGCAGCCTCTTCACCACCCCGCTCTTCATGAGCAATGACAAGAATAATCTTCTTCATATCATAATGTGAAGCTAATACTGATTTTATAGTTGGCTCAAGTACCTCTCGAGCTTCCTTATATGTAGCGATCATGGCAACCTGAACAATATCTTGCGGTTTCACAAGAGCAGGATAGGTTTTAAGGCGTTCAATATTAGCATAATGCCACTTGGGACGCTCAATATCTGAATTTCCAATAGTTTCAGTCTGCACATCCTTAATGAGCTCAAGCCATTTTAGTCGACGATGTTGCTTCATAGTTTGCCAACCCTGAAATGCACGCATATTCATTGCGATAGACTTCACGAACCAAAGAAGCATATAGGAAATAATGAAGAAAATGGTAAGTGGCGGACTAACTATACTTAAAATAAATGGCACAATTAGAATTGACCAGCTTATTACACCTGGCACGATCTCAAAGAAGCGATATCGTGCATCGCGCTGTCCTTCATAAGGTATCTCTATGTCTGAAACTTTCATGAATTATCTCAAGACTAAAAGAGCGTTACTAATTATTATGGTCATAAATATAAGTAAAGTGCCTAGACCTAGTACTGCAACGGCGTAATTTCGATGATGTTGGTATACCTTAACGCTTAATATCGTATTCATACCAAAAATAACAATCAAGAACAAGATAAATCCTAAGATATCAATCGTCTTTCCAGGCGTATAAGGACTAATGCCCAGATTAGAGCGGTACGCAGACCAGATTACCCCACTGCTACTACTAAGACGTAACAGGATTAAAGCAGATCCCAGTAGAGTAAAGAAACTATTCACCGTAAGCAGTATCAGGATAAGACGGTCGTGCAGATATTTATTCGATAACTTCATACAATTAATTTTACACGCTTTATACGTGAACCCCAATCTAATATAGTTAAAAATGATAAATAAACATGGAGCCGTCGACCGGGATCGAACCGGTGACCTACGCTTTACGAAAGCGCCGCTCTACCAACTGAGCTACGACGGCATATTTATAAACTTCAT
>CALRBD010000014.1 GCA_943353855.1 uncultured Candidatus Saccharimonas sp. | reverse complement strand
CCTGAACTTGAGCCACGAACCTTCAGCTTTAATAGTCCACATG
Source organism: uncultured Candidatus Saccharimonas sp. (assembly GCA_943353855.1). Taxonomy (GTDB): domain Bacteria; phylum Patescibacteriota; class Saccharimonadia; order Saccharimonadales; family AWTP1-31; genus CAJAXB01. The sequence goes on along the minus strand of CALRBD010000014.1, from coordinate 16,042 downwards.
GTGCCTGTAGTGTCTGTACTGGGCTTGGCTCACGACTAGAAGTAGATCCAGAACTAGTTATACCAAATGGTAGGTTAACAATCGCTGAGGGCGCGATACGGCCGTTTAACCGTATAAATGTGGATGCTTGGTACATGAAAAAGATTCAAGCAGTAGCCGATGAGTATAATTTTAGTCTTCATGTTCCGACAGGTGAGCTTAGCGATGCACATATTAAGATATTGATGTACGGAACTGGTGAACTGAAGTATAAGGTGAGCCTTGGTTCAGGACGAATGTTCGATTCTACTTATGAAGGTGTCGTCAATAACCTTGAACGTCGCCACAAAGAAACAGATAGTGATTTTATTCGTCGTGACATAGAACGATTCATGCAAGAAAAGCCATGTCACGCATGTAACGGTAAGAGACTTAAGCCTGAAGTATTAGCCGTAACCATTGCTCAGCATTCTATTATGGACATTTGTGAGCTGTCAATTGATGACGCCATAAGTTTCTTTAACGACATTAAGCTCAATGCACGAGAAGAGCAAATTGCTGCCTTGATTTTTAAAGAAATTAAAGCGCGACTGCAATTCCTTCAGGATGTCGGCTTAAACTATCTAAATCTTTTACGCAGCGCTGCAACGCTTAGCGGTGGTGAAGCTCAGCGTATACGATTGGCGACCCAAATAGGATCTGGTCTCCAAGGTGTCTTATACGTTCTCGACGAGCCTTCTATCGGACTACACCAACGTGATAATGAGCGTCTTATTAAAACACTAAAACACCTGCGAGATCTTGGAAACAGCGTAATTGTTGTTGAACATGATGAAGATACTATTCGCACAGCCGACCATCTTCTTGATATTGGTCCAGGTGCAGGTATCCACGGCGGTCATGTTGTCGCTGAAGGCACGCCTGAAGAAGTTGCAAAAGTGCAGGATAGTATAACTGGTCAGTACTTACGAGGTGCCAAAAAGATCGCAGTTCCAAAGAAGCGACGCAGTGGTAACGGCAAAGAGCTAACAGTCGTGGGTGCTCAAGAAAATAATCTTAAAAATATTAATGTTTCATTGCCATTAGGACAGCTTGTTGTCGTAAGTGGCGTTTCTGGTTCTGGTAAGTCCAGCCTAATAAACGATATTGTTGCAAAAGAGCTAGCAGCCCGATTAATGCGCGCGAATAGTGTTCCAGGCAAACATGATGAAATCCAAGGCATTGAGCATTTAGATAAAGTTATTAATATCGATCAGTCAGCAATTGGTCGGACACCACGATCTAACCCTGCAACATACACCGGGCTATTTACTCCAATTAGAGAGCTTTTTGCTAGCGTCCCCGAAGCAAAACTTCGTGGCTATGGACCAGGACGATTTAGTTTTAACGTTCGTGGTGGTCGCTGTGAGAATTGTGCAGGCGACGGAATTATTAAAATTGAAATGCACTTTTTACCAAACGTTTATGTACCTTGTGAGGTCTGTAAAGGAAAGCGCTATAACAGAGAAGCACTTGAGATCCACTATAAAGGTAAAACAATTAGTGACGTTCTCGAAATGACATGCGAACAAGCCTTAGAATTCTTTGGCAACCTTCCAAGTATCGCCCGTAAACTACAGACACTTGTTGAAGTAGGTCTTGGCTACATAGCTCTTGGCCAATCTGCAACAACGCTAAGTGGCGGTGAAGCACAGCGTATTAAGCTGGCAACTGAGCTTTCACGAAGACCTACTGGAAGAACTCTATATATTCTTGATGAGCCAACTACAGGGCTTCATGTTGCGGACGTCGATAAATTACTACATGTACTTAATGCTCTGGTTGATGCCGGAAACAGTATGATCGTAATTGAACATAACCTTGACGTTATTAAATCCGCTGACCACATCATAGATATGGGCCCAGAAGGTGGATCGGGTGGCGGCTATGTTGTAGCAACTGGTACTCCAGAAGCAGTATCTAAGGTTACTGCTTCATACACTGGTAAATATCTTAAAAACATGCTATAATATACTTATTATGGAAAGAGATCAAGATAGACCTTCCGTCGCTCAGGCGAATCTATTGTCAAAGGAATTTAAGCTATGTAACGAGGCAGTGAATCTTCAGGCTGTATATATTGCTGGCGCTCAACAAGAACATCTAGATGCGCTACGTAAAGAGTGGTTTATTGATAATAAAAGACCCGATAGTCCCAAGGACCCGGAAAATCCAGCAGAGCTTTTATACCGTGTAAGTTGGGGTATGGATAGTATATACGCTGAAGAAAATAATATAAAAATGACTATTGGACGCAATGAGGCATTCTTTATCGCTTCTGCATTACTTGTGAATCAAGTTTTATTCGACGCTACTGGTTCATATCAAACAGTTAGAGTTCCAAAACTTATACCGGAATACTTCCGCGAAACATTCGGCGAAACAATTACGTTCCGTCAGTAATTTACTTTACGTGCTTATTTAGGCCTAGTTTACTGAGCTGGTTTTTGATCGAAGTAATAATCATGGCTCGTGTCTTTGGATCTTTCAAGATATGCGCAAAGGCAAGAGCGATACTGGCAACCATCACGCCAATTATTACAATCTCAATGTACTTATCTAGATGAGGTATTCTTCCGCCAACACTGTATCCGAGTATAGGCAGTATGCCTCCCCACAAAAATGCGCCTAAAACGTTAAACAACATGAATCTTTTACGAGTCATCTTTCCAGCGCCTGCAACTACTGGTGCAAAAGTTCTAACTATTGGAGTGAAACGGGCAAGGATTATTGTTTTGCCACCATGTTTTTCGTAAAAAGATTCTGATTTAGTTAAGTATTCTTGCCTAAACAGAATTCCATCTTTTCTCTTAAAAATGCGGGGTCCTGCGCGTCGTCCTATGCTGTAACCAACGTTGTCTCCAACAATAGCTGCGATTATGACGGCTACTAATAGCCATGGAAGTGATAGCTTTCCTTGTGAGGCAGCAAGCCCAGCTCCAAACAATAATGTATCACCGGGAAGGAAGAATCCGATTAATAGTCCTGACTCGGCAAATACTATAGCCGCTATTAAAGCTATGCCTCCAGTGGCGATCAAAGTGTCAATATCAAACATGCTTACATTGTAGCATTATTAAATCGAGTACAAATAACAACGGAACAGTCGCAACTTCTTTGGTATACTTGAAGAACACTGAAAAAGAGAGGGTACTATAATGTCAGGAACAGATATTTCACTAAAAGTAGAAGAAAGAACCGTTGTCGGTAAGGGCGTCAGGCAACTACGTAGAGATGGTATGACTCCAGCAGTCATTCACGATCATGGAAAAGCGTCACATCACATCATGGCTCCGTCTATTGCTATAGATAAAGTCTATCAATCAGCAGGTAAGCATCATCCTGTTAATCTAACTCTTGGTACTAAAAAGTTTATGGCACTTATTAAGGACGTAGCCTTTGAGCCACGCAAGCACACCATAACGCATCTTGTATTTAATGCGATCTCCGCCAAAGAAAAACAGCAAACAGAAGTACCAGTTCACTTAAGTGAAGATATCCCAGCAGAAAAAGCAGGCTATCTGGTTATACGACAACTTGATGCTGTTGAAATTGAAGCACTACCTAAGGATCTAATTGACGAGATCGTACTAGATGCTAGTTCACTTGCTGAAATTGGAGATAAGCTCACTGTAGCAGATATTAGTGTGCCAACTGGAGTAACTATACTTACAGCAGCCGATCATCCTATTGCAGTTGTAGAAGAAACTAAGGCTCAGATGAGCGAAGAAGACGAAGTTGAAGCAGAAGCAGCGGATGTACCATCCGAAAATGGTGGTGAAGCACCAGCAGAGGGCGAAAAGACCGAAGAAGCTAAATAGTAGCAAACACCAAATCATTTATTTTAAATAACCCCGCTATTGCGGGGTTATTTAATCTTCGATAAACCCACCAGATTGGTGCTTCCACAAACTAGCGTAAGTACCGTTTTTGGCAAGCAATTGTTTATGACTTCCTTCTTCAATTATTCGACCATTATCCACAACAATAATTCGGTCCATTTTTTGAATCGTACTTAAGCGGTGAGCTATGACGAGAGCAGTTCTGTTTTCCATCAATTTCCATAACGCTTTCTGTATTAATATCTCACTTTCACTGTCTAATGCACTCGTAGCCTCGTCAAGTACTAATATCGGCGAGTCTTTTAATAACGCCCGAGCAATTGCTACGCGTTGCCTTTGACCTCCCGACAGCTTTACGCCATGTTCGCCTACTTCAGTCTTGTACTGATTTGGTAGCGACTTAATAAAATCGTGAGCTTGAGCTAGCTTAGCGGCTTTAATAATATCTTCTAAGTTTGTTTCTTTTTGGCCATAGCCTATATTTTCAGCAATACTACGGTGAAATAGTAGTGGTTCTTGGGGAACGTATGAAATAGCCTTACGAAGGCTTTGTTGGGTAACGCTCGCTATATTTTGACCATCTATAGTGATCTCTCCATCTTGAATGTCCATGAATCGTAAAACCAACTTAGTGAGCGTAGTTTTGCCACCACCGCTTTTTCCTACAATTCCAACTTTTTCTCCTGGCTTAACAACTAGATTAAAATTCTCGATTACATTTTGATTTATATCATCAGAATAATGGAAGTTTACATTATTAAACCGTATTTCACCTTTGCTCGATAAAAGCTCTTTCGCATCAGAAGCATCCTTCAATTTAGTCTTTTGCTGAAGCATTTCTGTCATCTCATGCGCATCTGCAAAAAGTCTTTCAAAAGTTCTTAGCATACTCGATGCATCCCAAAAAGAACCGCTTAATCTTACGGCATATAACTGAGCAGTAATAAATATCCCTGTAGCCAGGATACCTTTCTGGACTGCGTATATACCATATATTAAAATCGAAATGTTCATGAGCGAAACCATTGCCAACGTAACATTGTTAGCATTAATTTGTCTGCGCCAGGCGACCCTATATGCTTGGGCAGTCGATTTTGACATTTTTTTATATGCATCAATTTCAAATTTTTCAGACGCGAAAGTTTTAATTGTGACTGCATTGGATACCATATCTGCAAAGTAGGCATTTTGTGAAGTTCGGTTAGAGGTGGCTTTTTTCTGAAATTTATATCGTTTTCTAACCATAACAATTGTTGTGATCGATCCTGCTAGTGCGGTAGTTAACAAAATTAAACCTAACGTTATGTCGTAGAAAAATAGCGTTATACTTGAAGCAAATACAATTATTATCCATCTTAGGGCAGACATAAAAATAGTATCGATAAACGTTATGTAGGCCATACTAAATTTATTAGCCTGGTTGATCAGTGCACCACTAAATGATTTGCTGTGAAACTCATATGACTCGCTTAAAATATGATCGGCTACATCTTTCTCCAAGTCTTGAACGGCATCAAGTTCGAACCGGTCTAGGGCTTTTGAAGATATTCTGTTAAAGCCTATTGCAGCGATAGAAGCAGCAATTATTAGAAATATAATTGATGCAAAGGATAGACTAACAGATTCCGGTTTACTAATTTTACCAATTCCAAAACCCACAAGTAATGGCATAATTATGGCCATCAATATAACCTGTAAGATAACCGTCGAAGCTAAGATTACTTCTTTTGGATACTTCCAAGAATAGCGACAGAATATTATGATTGCTTGTTTTACATTTTCCATAGAGCTCTCGTTTTAACTAACTTATTTATAATTGAACTTTAATTTTTTATACGAGTTTGGCTGATTGGCGCATCGCACCTATAAATTTAAGAGCGGTCGAATAGGGTAAAAAGATTTCGTTTTGTGACTTGGTTGCCATATTTATTCTAGTTGCCCTTTCCGTTAACTTATCTATTTAAAGAGAACTATACCATAAGCGGACCCCTATAAACAAACATAATCAAAGGAATGCAAATTACAGTAAACAGCCCTTGATTCCAATTATGGGGTCTGGAAAACAGTAATATAAGGGAGTTGGTGGTTCATAACATTAGTTTTATGATTTTGCTCAACAGGGGTAGTTAGTATATAATAGGCTTATGCAAAAAGTAATCCTTTATTACAAATTTGTCCCTGTGAGCGACCCAGAAATGACCATGCGCTGGCAAAAAGAACTATGTAGCCGCCTTAATCTAAAAGGTAGGATTATTATTAGCGTACACGGAATTAATGGCACCCTTGGAGGTGAAATTGAAAACTTGCGCGAGTATAAGCGCGAGATGAATCGGTCTGTTGTTTTCAAAGACATTATGTATAAGTGGAGTGATGCCGGAACTGATCCTTTTCCACGTTTGAGCGTCAAAGTAAGAGATGAGCTTGTAGCTTTTGGAGCACCAGACGAAATCAAAGTAGATAAGAGCGGTGTTATCGGTGGCGGAAAACATCTAAAACCCGAAGCTCTTCATAAGCTTATAGAAGAAAAAGGTGATGACGTAATATTCTTTGACGGCCGAAATGCGTATGAAGCTGAAGTTGGTAAGTTTAAAAATGCTGTAGTTCCAGATACAAAAACAACCCGCGACTTTATTACCGAGATTGAGAGTGATAAATATGATGACATCAAAGATAAGCCGGTTGTTACTTATTGTACGGGTGGTATTCGTTGCGAGGCACTTAGCGTTCTTATGAAAAATAGGGGTTTCAAAGACGTCTATCAAATTGATGGCGGTATCGTAAAGTATGGTGAAGCATATGGAGACGAAGGTCTTTGGGAAGGCTCACTGCATATCTTTGACGATAGAATGAGTCACCGATTCAGCGATAAATCTAAAGATATTGGAATTTGCGTGCACTGCGAATCAAATACTAGCCGCTATATAAACTGTGCTGACATGCCTTGCAATCGCCTTGTACTCGTATGTGATGACTGCCAACAGCAAACATATTGTAAAGACTGTAGCGTATCGTTAAAAGTAGCCTAGCTTTAGCCGAAAGAAATCTTATGAACAAACAGCTTTCTGAAAAATTAAAGACTTTGCCCAATGCACCTGGTGTCTACTTTCATAAAGATGCTGAAGGAAAAATTATTTATGTTGGCAAGGCGGCAGTTTTAAAGAATCGCGTTCGACAGTACTTTCAAAAGTCTGGAAATCGAGATCCTAAAACTGAGTTATTAGTATCAGAAATTGCAGATACTGATTGGCAAGTAGTAGAGAGTGAGTTCGAAGCGCTATTTCTCGAATCCGAACTCGTAAGCCGCTATATGCCTAAGTACAATATTCTATTGCGCGATGATAAGAGCCAGAGTTTTGTACGTATTGATTTTAAAAGTAAATACCCAAGTGTAACGATGACCAGGCAGCCACTAGACGATGGGGCTACTTACTACGGACCATATTTAAGCTCCTTTGCAGTAAAAAGAGCCTTGAAGTATTTACGAAAGATATTTCCGTATTCTACGCATCTCGTAATGCCACAAAGGGCCTGCCTACTAGTACATCTGCACTTATGTCCTGGTCCAGAAACTGGAACACTAGACTCAAAAGCTTACGTTGGATCACTAAAAAAACTCGGCAGAGTTTTAAATGGACAACGAGCTACAATAATTGCTGAGCTCGAAAAATCTATGAAACAGTCGTCTTCCAGCAAAGATTTTGAACAGGCAGCACAATATCGTGACCAGATACGTTCATTAAAAGAACTCGATAAACGTATTTTATTTAGCGACAAGGAATTTATGGATCTTTCTAAAGACCACGCCCTTACAGAGCTGAGTGAGCTATTACAACTACCAAAAGTTCCCCGACGAATAGAAGGTTACGATATTAGCCATATGAGTGGCACAGATGTTGTCGCAAGCATGGTAGTGTTTACTAACGGAGTTGCAGATAAGTCACAATACAGAAAGTTTAAGTCACGTATTCCAGGCAATGATGACTTCGAACATATGCGAGAAGTAATGAGACGCAGGTTTAGCGATATTAATGTAAAGAAGTGGGGAAAACCAGACTTCATACTTATAGACGGCGGTAAGGGTCAACTGCGCGCAGCCCTAAGCGTATTATCTGAAAAAGATTTTCAAATTCCAGCAGTTGGTCTAGCAAAAAAATATGAAGAAGTAGTCGTAAAAAAAGACTGGCAACCAGTTTCTATTGATACAGAAGTTGCTACAAGGCTCCGAGCTTTTATCCGTGAGACTCCAGACTTCAGCGTCATTGATATACCCAATACATCCCATACTGTAAAACTACTTCAACGCATACGTGACGAGTCACATCGTTTCGCAGTGAGTTACCACAGCAATCTAAAGGTAAAACGACAAACTTCTAGCATTCTTGATGATGTCCCAGGCATTGGACCTGCTACTAGGAAAAAATTGATTCGTACGTTCGGTAGTATGCGAGGAGTAATGCAGGCTCGTCATGAAGAACTTGAACAATTACTAGGACCTAAGCAGGCGACAATACTCACGCAGTATATCCGGGCAGAAAACCGCATCAAAAAAAGTCTGTAACTACAGCCATCGTTGATTAATGGTATACTATCATTCTGCTATGAAAGACAACTTCTCAGAGGCCTTTTTCCAGGATAATAGAAAACGATTACGTGCACTCTTCCAAGGGACAGCACCAATTGTATTGACGGCTAATGGCCAATTGCAAAAATCTACAGATTCAACCTATCGGTTTAAGCAGGACGGAAACTTCTGGTACTTAACTGGTATAGATTTGCCAGATGTCATTCTGGTTCTGGATAAGGACAAAGAATATCTAATACTGCCTGAAGAATCACAAGCAAAACAAGATTTCTATGGAGCGATAGACCAAGGCGCACTAAGCCAGAGATCAGGAATAGAAACTATTTTAGATTCTAAGCGAGGTTGGAAGCAGCTCACTAACCGCCTGGAGAGAGTAAAACATGTTGCTACAATCGCACCACCAGCTGCTTACTTAGATACTTTCGGATACTACACTAATCCTGCACGCGCAGTGCTTAACCAAACCATTAAGGATATTAACCCAAGCATAGAGCTGCTTGATCTGCGGCAGCAGTTTGCTTTAATGCGGACTGTAAAGCAGCCAGAAGAAATAAGCGCTATTAAAGATGCCATTAGAATTACCTCGGAAGCCTTATTAGATATAAGAGAAAATATTAAAGTCTATAAATACGAGTACGAGATAGAAGCCACACTTTCTCACAGATTCAGGCATAAGGGGGCTCGTGGCCACGCATTTGACCCAATTGTCGCATCCGGTAAGAACGCCTGCGTTATTCACTATGAACATAATCAGAGCATGATCCCCAAGAAAGCTCTCGTGCTGCTGGACGTGGGTGCTGAGTCTTCACAGTACGCTGCAGATATTTCTCGAACATATGCCGTCGGTGAACCAACTAAGAGACAGCAGCAAATTCACGAGGCAGTTATTGAGGTCCAAGATTATGCATTTGGATTATTGAAACCTGGAGTTATGCTCGCAGAGTACGAAAAACAGGTCACTCACTTCATGGGTGAAAAACTACGAAGTTTAGGACTAATAAAGAATGTTGAAGACGATGAGATTCGTAAGTACTTTCCACACGCCACATCGCACTTCTTAGGCTATGACGTACATGATGTCGGTGACTACAGTCGACCACTAGAACCTGGGGTAGTAATGACCGTGGAGCCAGGTATATATGTCTCCGAAGAAGGTATTGGAGTGCGAATCGAGGACGATGTATTGATTACCTCTACAGGCATCGAAATACTAACTGAGCAACTCCCTAGAGACCTTTAAATCAATAGCGACATAGTACCCAGCATGGTATACTATTAACAACTATGAATAAGCCGTTTTCACGTTTTCTAATTCGTTGGTTCGTATGTGGTCTAGGTCTATGGGTCGCCTCATTGATTCTTGGTGACGACATCTCATTTAATCGCTTTTTGGCAGTTGTAATTGCTGGATTAGTCTTGGCTGTAATGAACGCAATCATTAAGCCGATCGTGATTATTCTGTCACTTCCTGCAATTCTGCTTAGTCTTGGTCTTTTCATGATTGTCATAAATGGACTCATGGTACTACTCGTTAGCAAGCTTTATACACCGCTACAGGTAACTAACTTTGGTGCCGCTATGCTTGCGGGTATGATAATTGGTTTGGTGAATTATTTAGTCACTACTATACTGGAAGAGAAATGAACATATTTAACTACATAACCATCATATCTACTGTAATCGCTATCATACTAATTCTTGTACAGACTCGTGGTGCATCATTAGGCGCTGGCATGGGCGGTGGCGGTGAAGTCAATATTGTACGCCGTGGCTCCGATAAATCATTACATCAAATAACGGTTGTCGTAGTCTTAATATTCGGGCTGTCTTTGATATTAGGTATTTTGACATAAGGGGTGTGGCCGTATGATCGATCGCGTCACTAAGCTACGTTGGCGAAGACGTATACGTAGCGGAAAAAATCAGGTTGAAGACCTTGGCTCCCAAGCAGAGCAAGGGTTCGAAGAGCACCTAATTAAACGAATGAGTAGACTCGGTCGGGTGAGAAGGTTTATTGCTATCTGGGTCGCACTTATTGTTCTTTTATTTGGCGGTCTCTTCATTCAAATTAGAAAATTACAGGGCTACTATCTAACGACACAGCCAGCACCAGGTGGAATATATAGTGAAGGTATCCTTGGATCATTCACCAATGTTAACCCTATCTATGCGGTAGGAAGCGTAGATAGTAGTGTTTCTCGCCTGGTCTTTGCCGGTCTATTTACGTTTAATGACAAAAATCAGCTCGTAGGTGAGCTCGCTAAGTCGTATACCGTTGATGCGAGAGGTACAACATACACGGTACTGCTCAAGGACAATCTGCAGTGGCAAGATGGAAAGCCCTTAACGGCAGAAGACGTTGTATTTACATACACTACAATACAGAACCCCGATACTAAGTCACCGCTTGCTAGTAGTTGGCAAGGTATTAAAGTTACTGCAACAGATAAAAAGACGGTTACCTTTACGTTACCAAGTATTTTAAGCGCATTTCCATATTCTATGGTAAATGGCATTATTCCAAAACATGTACTCGGAAAAGTGGCGCCAGAGCAGATGCGATCCGTACTCTTTAATACGAATAGTCCAATTGGTTCAGGTCCGTTTAAATGGGATGCAATTGAGATAGTAGGTACTGCAGATGAAGACAGAGAACAACGCATTGCACTAAAGCCAAACGAGAACTACGTCAATGGCAAGCCTAAACTAGACAGTTTTGTGATTCGTTCTTTTGCCAATGAAATTAAAATGCGCAATGCATTTAAAAAAGGCGAACTGAATGGTGTTGTTGGACTGTCTAAGATACCGGATGATCTGCTCGACGATAACTCAGTTCGCGTATACAATATTCCACTTAACAGCCAAGTACTACTTTTCCTAAAAACCACAACTCCTGTGCTGAGTGACCAAAAAGTTCGTCAGGCAATTTCATATGGGCTTAATACTGGAGCAGTCCGCCTGGCTGCAGATGTACCAGTTCTACCAAGCGATAGTCCGTTGCTCGCAAATCAGCTGGGTTATGACAAGACATTGACGCAAAAAACAGGTAGCCCGGAACAAGCAGCAAAATTGCTCGATGAAGCAGGATGGAAATTGAATGATAAAGGTATTAGGGTTAAGGATGGTAAAGAACTGACCCTCGCAATTACGACCCAAAATAACCAAACTTACGAAAGCGTAGCCAAAAACATCAAGGAACAGATGGCCCTAATTGGTGTTAATGTCGAGATTGTAGTATTGAAAGACAACGAGCTCCAATCTGCATTAGCTGTCCATGACTATGACTCATTACTATATGGAATTTCTCTTGGACCCGACCCAGACGTTTTTGCATACTGGCATAGCTCACAGGCAGATCTAAGGTCTCCTAGCCATCTTAACTTTTCAGAGTTCAAGTCCACTGCTGCAGATAAAGCACTAGAAGCTGGCAGAACCAGAAGTGACCCGGCAACTAGAGCTATCAAATATCGACCATTTCTTGACGCTTGGTCTAAAGAAGCTCCTGCAGTTGCTTTGTATCAACCACGATTCCTATACGTCGTAAGAGAACCGCTTGCAAACTTTAATCCAACACGAATGAACACTGGAACAGACCGCTACAATGAAGTAAATCAGTGGATGATTCGCGAAACAAAACAGCAGATACAATAATTGTCATATAACTGCGTTGGTGCCGCGAAGAGGACTTGAACCTCCACGGAGTTGCCTCCACTAACTCCTGAAGCTAGCGCGTCTACCAATTTCGCCATCGCGGCATCAAGGCAAGTATACGATGCCCAAAGTGTAATCTATTGAATTGAACCAATCAAGAATATTAATCTATTAAAGAACACTTAATCAGGGAGAAGGCTATGGTATTATAGTTGTATACACTAATGCTTAGACGTAATAATTAATAGAGGATTCATGAGTAAAGTTGCCCACTATCTACAAGAACATTTAAACGGTGAAGTAATGTTCTCGCCAGCAATAAGAAAGTATTTTTCTACCGACGGTAGTGTTTTTGAAGTTACTCCTTCAATTGTTGTATATCCACGCGACGAAGACGATGTTCGTAAGACCGCACGTTTTACGTGGCAGTTAGCTGAGCGTGGCCGAGTTATTCCTATTACCGCTAGAGGTATGGGTACATGTCAGGGCGGTAGCGCAATAGGAAGTGGAATTATGATGGTATTTCCGGCACACATGAAACGTATTCTTGAATTCGATCACAAGACTGGTAACGTTGTTATTGAGCCAGGCATAAACTATGGTACTCTCCAGCAAGCTTTGCACATGCACAAACGATTCTTGCCACCTTTCCCGTCTTCCATTGATTTTAGTAGCGTTGGCGGTGCCATTGCTAATAACGCTTCCGGTGAAAAAACTTTCAAATATGGTAATACAAGAAACTTTGTAAAAAATCTTCGAGTTGTACTCGCTAATGGCGAAGTAATTGAAACAAAGCGCTTAAGCAAGAGAGAGCTTAGTAAGAAAATGGGGCTTACAACCTTTGAAGGTGAAATCTATCGAGCGCTTGATGCACTAGTTGAAGATAACAAAGAAGCTATAAAAGGTATGCAACTTGACGTTAGTAAGAACTCCGCAGGCTACGACCTTATGGATATTAAACGTAAAGATGGATCATTCGACCTCACTCCATTATTCGTTGGCTCACAGGGAACTCTCGGTATTGTCACAGAAGCAACACTTGCTACTGCAGTATATAATCCAAACACTACTCTCATAGCTGCATTCTTTGAAGACTTACATGTAGCAGAGCATGCTATAGAGGAAATTAAGAAGCTACCTGATGGCCCAAGCGCTATGGAACTTGTTGATGATAATCTGCTTAAATTTATTGATGAACATCACCCAAATCAACTTAAAGGAATAGTAAAAAAGCCTTTCCATAAGCTTATCGTTCTCATTGAATTTGATGATGCAAACGACCGAACCCAAAAGAAAATGAGTAAGAGAACTCTAAAGATCCTTAAAAAGCTTGAAGTACCATTTCAAATTGAAACAGAAGAATATGAAAAAGAACAACTATGGAAAATAAGACATAGTGCAGCAGCAGTCGTTTCGCACAGCGAGGGTAAAATGAAGGCTCTACCTATTATTGAAGATGGTATTGTACCTAGCGATAAATTCAATCAATACATAACAAACGTCTATAAAATGTTTGAAAAATATAATCTTAAAGTTGCCCTATGGGGACATGCCGGTAACGCAAACGTCCATATGCAGCCTTTCTTGGATCTAAGCCAAGTTGGAGACCGTCAAAAAGTATTTAAGATTCTTGAAGAGTATTATTCAATGGTTATAGGGATGGGTGGAAGCACCAGTGGTGAGCATAGTGACGGCAGACTTCGAGCGCCATTCTTAAAAAGACTTTACGGTGAAGATATATATAGCGTATTTGAAAAGGTTAAACTTATCTTTGACCCGCATGGAACTATGAACCCTGGCGTAAAGATAGACGTCACTTTAGATGATATTAAGCCTCTTCTACGTCATGAGTATGGAATGGAGCATCTTGGCCATCACTTACCTCGTTCATGAGGCCAGATATTGATTTTTTACACATAAAACAGTAGTATAATAGAATTGTCTAGAAGATCTACGATACATACGCGCGAGTGGTGGAATGGTAGACACGCTAGTCTGAGGGACTAGTGCCGCAAGGCGTGGAGGTTCAAGTCCTCTCTCGCGCACCAGTTCACAATACTGTGCTTCTGGACAATAGGTTATAATATTGGTATAATTACCTCTGTTATTATCGGGCGATTAGCTCAGCTGGCTAGAGCACCTCGTTTACACCGAGGGGGTCGGGGGTTCGAGTCCCTCATCGCCCACCATTTACATTTGAATATATTACGGCTCTTTAGCTCAGTTGGTAGAGCAGAGGCTTGAAGAGCCTTGTGTCCTCGGTTCGAGTCCGAGAGGAGCCACCAGGTAATGACCCTATCTTTGATAGGGTTTTTACGTTTCAAAAAGATGGTACACTTGCAGTATGAAAGATAATCATACCGAACCTGCTTTGATGGTATAATTATTTCATGAAAGAACAAGCACCAAATCCAATAGAACAAGTCGATTTATCAACCGAAGAATACACAAAGCAATTCGGAGAGGCGCCCTTATTCGCTAAGAAAGCGCTGGTAAGTATGCGGCCTGCAACTCCAGGTGAAACAATAACAACTAAGTTAGCAGATGGAACTGAAGAAACTACCAATACTGCTGGCGAGAACCAGGTTATAATTACTAACCCTGGTGGCGAAGAATACATTGTTGATAGCGAAAAAGCAGCTAGTAGATATGAGGCAACTGAAGAACCAGGTGTCTTTAGGGCAAAAGGTATGGCCAGAATTATTGACAACCCAACAGGTGGCGAAGTTAGTGTAGTAGCACCTTGGGGCGAAGAACAAGTCGGTGCAGCTGACTGCAAATTTGCTTCGTTATATGACCCCACACAGCCTGACGTTATTAGCACTGACCGCTATATCATTGGTGCAGCCGAGTTCGCTGAAACATACGGTCCAGCAGCAGAAGTATTGGGTCAACAAGCCCCGCTACGACAAGAGTCACCAGAATAGTTAGTCTCCATTCATACAACTAGCTTTCAATCGCACAGCTAAGCCCATGGATGTTAAGCCTGGTATTTTACAAAGGCAAAAACTTATACTAGTGATGGGGTTTTTACGTTTCAAAAAGATGTTACACTAGCAGTATGACTGATAAGAAAAAAACAGCAATTCGAACTGACGAACCCCTATGGGAAGACTGTAAAATAGAAGCTATTGAAAAGATGGGCGGAAAGTTTTCAGCCCGAGCAATGCAATATGCCGTAAAGCTATATAAAGAGCGTGGTGGTGAATATGTTGGACCTAAGGAGAAAGATAATAGCCTGCATCAATGGACTGAAGAAAAATGGGGTTATACCGGAGAGCCAGGCCACAGCCGTTATTTACCTAAAGAAGCGAGAGAAGCATTAAGTCCTGGTGAGAAATCGGCAACATCTCGCGCTAAGAATAAGGGTACGGCAGAAGGAGAACAGTGGGTCCCACAGCCAGAGTCAATTGCAAAGAAAACTAGTAAATATCGTCAGCACGAAGACTAATCAGTCTAGTACCACTTAGCACCGTATTTTAGTCCACCAATTATAATAAGAGTCTGAAGTACCAGCCAAAAAACCTGATACATAATAATGACTTTTTCTTTATGGACAATGCCATACCAAAGCCAAATTAATGTAAACAGTTGATAGCCAACCTGTGAGCTAATAGCTATTCCTGCAGCCGTGCGATCTCTAAATATAACTATGATTTGAGGAATAGTAATTATGGGTTCGATAATAGCAACGATGTAGGTGAGTCTATCTACAGTCTTGTAGTTAGCTTTTTTATTAGTCGATAGAACGCGTTGTTTCTTTTGTCTATTATATCTATGTATTTTTGTCATATTTAAGGCGCTTATGAATGCATTTAGTATATCAGACGTTGAATGAAGAGCATTTTTAGTATATAATCTGTATCTGTTAAGCGAGTGTAGCTCAGTTGATAGAGCGCTTCCTTGCCAAGGAAGAGGCCACGGGTTTGAGTCCCGTCACTCGCACCAT
>CALRBD010000013.1 GCA_943353855.1 uncultured Candidatus Saccharimonas sp. | reverse complement strand
TGGCAAATCACCAGTTAACGTGTACACAACAAAGCGTGAGAGCGCAAAACCTGCAAGTAAATAAGCATATCTACGATATACTAATAGTAGTTACGTAGACAGGAAATTAACAAATATGGCATCAAATCGTCATCTAGGCCGAATATTGGTACTACAGACACTATACGAATATGATTTTCGTAAAGACTGTGGCGATGAAGCTTTTGATATTAATGATGTCTTAGATCGCAATATTGCTCGATACCACGATACAGTTGATGACCACGATTTTATAAAAAATCTCGTAATCGGTGTTACAGAGCAAGCAAGTAACCTAGATACTACGCTGCAACCTATTGCACCCGAGTGGCCGATTGCAGATATAGCGCGTATGGATCGTATAGTCCTGCGAATGAGCCTGTATGAACTCATAAAAAATAAAGAAGTTCCGCCCAAGGTTGTAATTAACGAAGCCGTAGAACTGTCAAAGGCTTTTGGTGGGGATAATAGCTCTAAGTTTATCAACGGAGTACTTGGAACAGCACTTCGTAAATATGAAGATGGCTCCCTCGAAATTCCGGCAGGCTTGAATAAGAAAGAAAAAGCATAATGAAAAGACCAGCCCCATTTGAAGGCATAAAGAAATTTGTAAATAAACGTCGACCTGCTATTAGCGAAGTTGTACGTGAACCCACTGCTGGAGGGGTAGTTTTTCGACGCGACAAAAACAAAGAAGTTGAAATCCTTCTAATCCAAGATGCAAAAGACCGCTGGACTATACCAAAAGGCCACATTGAAGAAGGCGAGTCATCTAAGGAAACTGCCGAGCGTGAGATAATGGAAGAAACAGGATTACAGAAGATGAACGTGCTTAACTGGCTCGGAAAAATCAACTTCCGCTATCGTAGAACAAATAGTCTGGTCCTTATGACAACAGAAATCTTTCTCGTGCAAGCCCTAGGCGATACCGACGCCCTTAAGCCTGAGGAATGGATGAATGGTATTAAATGGTTCCCAGCAGTTGAAGCATTAGATAAAATTGCCTACGAGGACATAGAAAAACTTATGTTGATCGGCCTTAAGAGGATACGATCAGGAAACTTAGGGTTATCATCATGAGACAGGACCATCAGGAATATGTAACTTTTGCACGCGACGTACTAGGAGTGACATATAACGATATAGAGCTGTTAGTCCGAGCATTTACGCACCGATCATATGTTAATGAGCACCGTAAAACTGTCACTGAGCATAATGAACGACTAGAATTTCTAGGTGATGCAGTACTCGAACTTGTTGTAACCAGCTTCTTATACAACAACTTCACCGATCCAGAAGGGGTACTTACTAACTGGAGAAGCTCTTTAGTCAGAACTGAAAGCATTAGTGCTGCAGCCTCTCGTAATGACTTTGAGCCTCTACTACGACTCAGTAAGGGCGAGAAGCGCGGTACCGCACGTGCACGTGCTCAGATACTCGCAAACTGCTACGAAGCTGTCGTTGGCTCATTGTATCTAGATCAGGGCTATGAAGCTGTAGCACGCTTTATTCACGATAGCCTCATTACTACGTTCCAAAGTATTTTAGATAGCGGCTCATGGATGGATCCAAAATCTCATTTTCAGGAAGCAGCACAGAGTAAAGAAGGCTCAACTCCTATCTATAAAGTACTCAGTGAAGTAGGTCCCGACCACGATAAGATTTTTACTGTTGGAGTCTTTGTTAACGGAGAATTAAAAGGTCAGGGCGTGGGTCCAAGTAAACAAGCTGGTCAGCAAAAAGCAGCCGAAGTTGCACTTCAGGCGTACAAGAGTTGACAACAGGGGCGGTTACCTGTAAAATAGTCTCTAAGTCTTTATATTAATGTAAACAACTATTTTTTATAGAAAGAGAGAGTAAAGCCTTATATGCTAGCCATTCGAATGCAACGTACTGGAAGAAAAGGACATGCAACATTTCGTGTTGTTGTTCAGGATAGCCGACTAACACCAACAAGCGGACGTTTTGTTGCGCAGTTAGGTCACTATGATCCGCACACTAAAAATGCAAAGATTGATGCAGAAAAGGCAACATTTTACCTTTCACATGGCGCACAGCCATCTCAAAGAGTTGCACGTCTTATACAAAAAGAAGGTGTTAAACTTCCAGATTGGTTCACTCTTGACGCTCCAAAAGAACGAAAATCACGAAACCCTGAAAAACTACGTAGCCAGCAACCAAAAGAAGAAGCTGTAGCTCCAGAAGCACCTGCTGAAGTAGAAGAGACTGTTGCTCCAGAAGTAACTGAAGCTACTCCAGCAAAAGAATCTCAAGAAGACTAAAAAAATAGTACAATTAAATTAGTATACTATATTGTTTGCTATACTAAAGATGTTACTAAAAACAGGAGTTATACAGTATGAGTAGTATCGATCAACAGTTCGTAGAATATATAGTTAAATCATTAGTAGGTAAACCTGATGCTGTTCAAATAGATCGCCGAATCGACGATAAGGGTGTTCTTCTTGAATTAACAGTAGACCCTGAGGATCTTGGACGCATAATTGGTAAAAGAGGTGCCACTGCACAGAGTCTACGTACTCTCTTGCGAGCTCTAGGCACGAAAAACGAAGAACGTTATAACCTTAAAATTATTGATAATGGTCCAGAGGATTACGTTCGACCGGAACGCACTAATGAGGCTCCAAAAGTAGAGAACAGTACTCGACGTACAAGTATGGACGACGATAACGAGTCTACAGAAGAAATTAGCGTTGCAGCTCAAGAACCTGAAGTTGAAGAAGATATTGCAGCTGAGAGTGATCTAGCTAAGAAAACTCGACGTGAACTTGAAGATCTAGACGATCTCGATATCTAAAAAAGACTTGCATTAGCATAACCATCCATTGTAAAATAGTAGAAGTCTAATCAAGACGATTTAAAAAACAAAAACGAATTTAGAAAGCTCATGCGAGCCATCGAAAGATGGGAGCTTTATGTGACAGACGGAACCCCCTAGGGGTTCTTTTTGTTTGAGGCTAAACTTTCAAAAACATTAAAAATATTGTAAAATATACATATATGAAGATTCAAATAATTACATTGTTCCCAGACATGTTTCCAGGCGTTATCGATAAGAGTATGCTCTGGAAAGCTCAAGAACAGAAGCTACTTGATATAAGCTACGTAAACTTACGTGATTTTGGTCTTGGCCCTCGCAAAACTGTAGACGATACACCCTACGGTGGAGGAGATGGGATGTTACTAAAGCCTGAGCCTCTATTCGCTGCAGTGCGTTATGCGAAAGAGCAAGATCCTGAGGCTAAAGTACTGCTTATGACCGCACGTGGTGAACGCTGGAAGCAAACAACCGCTCAAGCAGCTGCTGATCTAAACAGTGGCTTAATAATTATATGTGGACGATATGAAGGATATGATGAGCGTATAACGACACTTGTCGATATGCAAGTGTCTATCGGTGACTACATACTTACTGGCGGCGAGATACCAGCAATGGTCATAACAGACAGCGTTGTACGGCTAATACCTGGAGTACTAGGCGGAGCAACCAGCACTCTAATTGAAAGTTTTAGCGATGGCCACACGCTTGAATTCCCTCAGTATACTCGTCCAGAGGTTTTTGAAGACATTAGTGTACCTAATGTTCTACTAAGTGGAAATCATTCAGAAATCAATAAGTGGCGCGAAGAAAACAGTAGCCAAGCTAAGTAGTTTAAACTTTATCTATTGTTCCACAAGCAAGTCTTGGACCGCCACTGTGTCCAGATCCTGACTCTCCTGGCGTATGTGGATCGATATTAGCGTGAATCATAAGCGAAGTGCCTTCTGGTGCTGATTCTTTACCAAATAATGATACAGGGCCGTCTGAGAGTGTCACACGAGTTGTAATCGCTTCTAAGATGCCGTGCCCTTTCGAGTCAATCCTAATAGACGGAAGGTCACCTGAATGGTAGCCATGATTTGCATCGGGATCTGTATTACCGTTTGGACCGGGATCAAAATGTCCGCCAGCACACTTAAATCCATCACAATCACAAGACGCTTTTTCATGAATATGTACAGCATGTTGACCTTCGGTAAACACGCTAGGGTCAGCCGTGACTTCTAGTTTAATATGTACGTATTTTGAGCCATCGACGTCGAATTCAGTAAAATGCGCAATACCTTTAACCAGGGCAGGCCCCTTCATATGAGCTACAGCCTTAGCGGATATTTTCTTATGATCAGCGTTTAAGGAAACTTCCATTATTTTGCCCTCACCTTTATAACTACGGCCATAGTAGCTAGTAATGCAAACAGCGCTCCACCAATAAAGATAGAAGCGCTGCTAGAACTATGCTCAGCTGTATGATGCGCGATTATTTGAAACATATTGACCCTCCTTATAGTATAGGGTCTATTGTAACCTAAATAATCTGCAATTAACTAAGTGATTAGTAGTTTGCTATGAACGTGTAGGCTTGACCAGTGTTTCCGGCACGACCAGTACGTCCAATTCGGTGTACGTAATCTGCATATGTGTTTGGTTGGTCAAAGTTAATGACGTGTGAAACATTTGGAATGTCTAGACCACGAGCTGCAACGTCTGTTGCTACTAGTACTTTAACGCGGTCTTGTTTGAATGCGTTAAGTGCTCGTTGTCGCTGTGGTTGAGACTTGTTACCATGGATAGCTTCAGCCTTATGCCCGAGATCATTTAGATGATCTGCGAGTTTTTGAACGCCCCACTTTGTTTCGCCAAAGACGAGAACTTTTTCAAAGTTAGGATCTTCTAACATTTCACCAAGCTTATTAAGCTTCTGATCTTTAGTAGTCTTAACTACGTCTTGAGCGATGTGCTCACTAGTTACAGGAGAAACTACTGAAATTGTTTCAGGGTCTTTAAGTAACTTATGAATAAGGTTACTAATTGCTGGTGACATAGTTGCACTAAAGCATAGACCTTGACGTTCCTGTGGAAGTAGGTCAATTAGGAATTCGATATCTCCGATGAAGCCCATATCAAGCATTTGATCTGCTTCGTCAAGGACAACAATTTGAGTTTTCGCAAGAGACAATATTCCTCGCTCAACTAGATCCTTTAGTCGTCCTGGAGTACCAATAATTACCTCAGGTTTTTCTCGTAGAGTTCTAATTTGAGGAACTATGTTCATTCCACCGACACAAAGTACGCTCAAGAAACCTGCGCCTCGACTGAAGATTTTAAATTCATCGTCAATTTGCTGTGCGAGTTCACGTGTAGGAGCAACAATTAATGCTGTTGTACCGCGAGGCATTTCAAGAAGACGTTGAATAGTAGGCAATACGAAGGCTGCAGTTTTACCTGTACCTGTGTTTGCTAGTCCAATTACATCCTTGCCAGATAGTACATGAGTAATAGCCTGGTCCTGAATAGCAGTTGGTGTTACATAGCCCGCTTTTTCAATGTTTTTCTTTAATCCATCATGGAAAGGAAAATCAGCGAATGCGTTCTTTGCAACATAAACAGGCTGTTCAGTGCGTGGTTTAGGAATGTTAATAAATTTTGAAGGATCAATATAAGCTCCTCGACGATTTCCTCGTGAAGATGGTTTGCTTTTATATGATGTTCGGCCGCCTTTATTACGACCATATGAAGAATAAGTGTTGTTGTACAAGAATGTACCTTTCGTTTGTTGACATGGAGCGTAGCTATACGCTTTTACATGTATTAATATTATCTCTAACTGCGAAGAAGTGAACAGCGAGAAAATACTTCAAACGACTCGACATTCAATAGAATCACAAATAGACTCTAATCATAACACGTAATTTATGAATTGTCTAGTACTTTATGCTAAAGGTTATTGGCTTTTCTGACGTTTTCGCTTACTTGGATCCATCTCACGTTTACGGAGACGAAGACTCTGAGGCGTAACTTCAAGTAGCTCATCATTTTCGAGGAAGTCGAGACATTCTTCTAGGCTAAAAATCACTGGAGGCGTAAGCTGTACGACACCATCACTACTGCTACTACGCATGTTTGTGAGGTGCTTTTCTTTTGCTACGTTAATTTCCATATCATCACTACGAGTATTGAGACCGATAATCTGTCCGGCATAAACTTTTGTACCAGGGCCAACAAAACAAGTACCACGTTCTTCTACTGTTTGAAGTGCGTAGGCTGTAGTATTTCCAGTCTGGAAGGCGATGAGCACACCATTACGCTGTTGACTAAGAGAGGCACCAAGTTCCTGATATCCAATGATAAGACTATTCATGATAGCAGTACCTTTAGTTGCTGTCATAAGAGTGTTACGTAATCCTAGAAGTGTACGAGTAGGCATTTCGTAAATAAGCTTGGTAACACCACGAGATGTAGTGAACTGCTCTTTAAGGTTTGCACGTCGCTGTCCAAGCTCGGCCTGTACAGAACCAACTTGCTCGGCACCAACTTCAATAATAACCTCTTCTAGGGGTTCCATAGTTTTGCCGTCTTTTTCATGTGTTACAACTTGTGGTCGGCCAACTTCAAATTCAAAGCCTTCACGTCGCATTGTCTCAATAAGTACACTTAAGTGAAGCTCACCACGTCCTGAGATTAAGAAGCCAATACCGTCTTGCTCTACAAGTAGTCCGATATTAGTTTCAAGTTCTTTTTTAAGGCGATCTGCAATTTGTCGGCTGGTGCTAAAGTCTGCTTCCGTGCCTTTGAAAGGGGATGTATTCGGACCTAGATAAATCTTAAGAGTCGGTGCTTCAACTTCAAGAATCGGCAATGCCTCTGGCTTCTCGGGATCTGCAATTGTTTCACCGATCTGAATATTTCCCATACCAGTAAGACTTACGATATCTCCGGCGATTGCAGTCGGAGTCTCAATCTTAGCAAGACCTTGGTGGTTATAGATTTTATCTACTTTAGCTTTTACGAATGTACCATCTTTTTTGCACACTGCAACTTGGTCACCTGACTTAACTTGACCACGTGAAATGCGTCCAACTGCGTATTTACCCTGGAAACTGTCCCAGCTTAGTGCAGTTACTAACATTTGGAATGGAAGATCTGGCTCCACGGAAGGAGAAGGAACATCATTTATAATTCCGTCGAAAAGTACAGATAAGTCACCTTCAGCCTCTGAATTTTCTGGGATTGTTTTCCATGCCTTACCAGCACGTCCAACAGCGTAATAAATTGGGTAATGAAGTTGGTCTTCATGTACTGCTAATTCAAGGAAAAGATCAGCAAGCTCATCTTCAACTTCAGCAATACGGCTTCCAGGCTTATCTATTTTATTGATAACAACAATTGGTTTAAGGTTTAGGGCTAGTGCTTTTGTAAGTACAAACTTAGTCTGCGGCATAGGACCTTCTTGTGCATCAACGATAAGAAGACAGCCATCTGCCATATTTAGAGTACGTTCAACCTCACCGCCAAAGTCGGCGTGTCCAGGAGTATCGATAATATTGATATGGAAATCGTCATGTTGCACAGCTGTAATTTTGGCTGTAATTGTAATACCACGCTCACGTTCCTGATCGCCACTGTCCATGATGAGGTCTTGGCTCATCTCAGCTTGGTTATCGCGGAATGTATTAGACTGTTTTAGTAGTCCGTCAACTAGAGTTGTTTTACCATGGTCAACGTGAGCAATAATTGCAACGTTTCTAATCTTTTTTGGGTCCATATGTCACTGTCCTTTTTCAATAAAATAACCGCCAGTAAGCGGCTTACGCACTAATCATTAGACTTATTTTAACACAAGCTCGATTATTTGGCTACCTTTCTAGGGTTACCTGGAAAGAAAATGTTAGTTCTTCGTGCATATTCTTGATATTTCTTGTCTTTTGCGTACTTTTTCTCGAGAAGAGGTATGCCAGAAACAAAAAGAATTAGGACTGTAATCGTTGCTGGTCCAATTAGTGCAAATAGCTTAGTTCCTAAAGGCAGGGAAGAAGAGGCACATATTAGCCATAGGCCCCACCACTGAGTTACTTCACCAAAATAGTTTGGGTGACGAGTATATTGCCATAGGCCTGTTTGCATTACGGCACCTTTTTCTTTTCTACTACTTAAGAACAAGCGTAGCTGGTAATCACCAATAGTCTCAAATAAGAAGCCAACCGTCCAAAGCAACACGCCAGCTGCGAACCACGCAGATACTGAAAGAGTATTCTGGATACCGGCAGATAAGGTTACAGGAAGAGAAACTAGTATTAACAGCATCCCTTGAAGGATAAATACCTGTAGGAATGAGCGTACTAAAAATAGTTTGCCCCATTCTTTCCTCCATTGTGCATACCGAAAATCTTCGTGCTTTCCTTTATTGCGGGTTGCTATATGAATTGCCAATCGAAGGCCCCAGATAGTGGTCAGAAGCACTACTACATAGGAAACGATAGACGGATTTGGATTAAGAGCAAGGGCACTTATCGCAGCAACTATAAAGCCAATCCCCCATGCGGTGTCGGCAATATCGTTGCGTTTTGAAATAATTGCCAGTAAAAACCAAGCAGTCATATACACGAATACTATGCTTCCAACAGTAATAAGGACGTCAGATATCATTACCATGATTACTATTAGTATATCATTCAAATATCAATGCCATTAAATTCCATTGATACGCTAAAATAGATAGTCTATGACACAAGCACACGCACTCGATATTCTAAAGCTAGGCAAGAATGTCTTCCTGACTGGCGCTGCTGGTAGTGGCAAGACATATGTACTTAACGAATACATTGGGTACCTAAAAAAGAAGCATATTCCTGTGGCTATAACTGCCTCAACCGGCATTGCCGCAACTCATATGCAGGGAAAGACTATACATTCGTGGGCCCATATAGGAATTAAGGAGTCATTAAGCCAAGCAGATCTTGCTCACATGTTTGCAAAGAAAGATGTCCGTAAGAGCATCGCAGAAGCTAAAGTCCTAATTATCGATGAGGTTTCAATGCTGCATCATTTTCGCCTAGATATGGTGAATGATGTGCTGCAGAAGATGCACGGTAACAATAAGCCTTTCGGAGGTATCCAAGTTGTACTGTGTGGTGATTTATTTCAATTGCCACCTGTATCGCGAATGACTCGAGCACAATACGTGACTGACGCTGCCATATGGAACGAAATGGACATACACATTTGCTACCTTACAGAACAACATAGACAGGATGACGATTCGCTCATTCAATTACTTAATGAAATGCGCGACGGTGAAGTCTCCGAAAAGTCGCATGAGCTTATCCAAGATAGAGTTAATGCAAAGATTATTTCAGATATTACTCCGACTAAACTATTTACGCACAATGTAGACGTGGATGTTATGAATCAACAAGAACTTACCAAATTATCCGGTAAACCTCGATCTTATAAGATGACCCAAAAAGGAGATAAGTCAGTAGCCAAAACCTTAAAGAACAACTGTCTAGCACCGGAAGAGCTTATACTCAAAAAGAACGCAGTTGTTATGTTTGTGCAGAATAATTACGCAAAAGGATTTGTTAATGGAACGTTAGGAAAAGTTGTGTCATTTGCATTAGACGGTGCGCCTATTGTTGATACTCTAGACGGTAAAACAATTTCCGTTCCAATGGGAAGCTGGAGAGTTGAAGAAGGGGATAGCGTTATTGCTGAGATCAATCAATTACCACTAAGACTGGCATGGGCCATCACGGTCCATAAAAGCCAGGGCATGACACTTGATGCTGCTCAGATTGATCTATCTAAGACATTTATCATGGGCATGGGGTATGTTGCACTCTCTCGAGTTAGATCACTTGAAACACTAAATATACTTGGAATTAATCAAAAAGCATTAATGGTAGATCCGATAGTCATAGAAATAGACGCAACATTATCACAGGAATCAGAACGCTATAGAAGAGCTATTGAGTCCATGTCACCAGCTGAATTACTTACCTCACAAGACGAGTATATAGCCTCACTTAAATACGAGGGCAGGCTTAATCTTGCTGACGTATAACAAACTACAACATTTTATTTTGTAAAATATAAAAAACATAGCTATTATGGTTTTAGGAGAAAAAATATGGACCCAACAACAAACCAAACACCAACGAACGATAATACAAGTGCACCACAGCCTGTTGATCCAGCTGCAATGCCAGTAGAGCCAACAAACCCTAGTGATCCAGCTGGAATGCCAGTAATGGACCCACCTGTTACTCCACCGGCACCAGTTGCAGAGGCACCAGCTCCGGCACCAGTTGCAGAGGCACCAGCACAACCTGAAGCTCCAGCTTCTACAGACCAGACTCCACAGCCTGGCGCAATGTAGTCATCTGATGACTACGACTAATCGGTTGCAGAAAAGTAAAAAACTTTCTCGCAACCGATTTTTTTATGATTCAAATAATTCCTTAGTTCTCTTTCAGTGGCCTAATTTTCCTCTTTCAATATGGATAGTCTGCACAATTGCTACTAAATTTGTTAGCGGCACAGCTCAAAATACACTAGGTATTATTGCCGCAGTTAGTCTCACAGTATGGGCACTACTTGAAATATCAAGTGGAGTAAACTACTTTAGACGCTTACTAGGCTTATTTATGCTTACGTATATTATTATTACAAGACTATTCTGATCATTTAGTAAAAGAACAGGACCATCCGAACCATCCGCACGTATAGTTACGTTCGTAAACTGCAGGTACAGAAATGTTTCCGGCACTATCTACAGCATAGAATTCGTATTTATATTTTTGTCCAGCGTAAAGGTCGAAATCTGTAAACGCTCTATTAACTCCGTTATATATTACTTTTCCATTCTTCCTAATTAGGTAGTTTGTAATGATTTTAGGTGAGGTGCTCGCACTCCAAGATAGCGAAGCGCCCTGTCTGAACTCGAATAGACTACTATCCCATCCGATTGATACCGGGAAGTTACTTGGTATTACAACTGACTCAGGAACAATTACTGGAGGAGGAGTTGTCTGTCCTGTTGGAGGCGTAGTAGGCGTTGTATTTGTGCTCGGTGGCGTAGTAGGCGTTGTATTTGTGCTCGGTGGTGTTACTATCGCAGGGTAGCTACTTGTAACATATGGGCAGTAAAAGGTAGACTTTTCACCGTTGCTACAATTATTTGTAGGTGGGGCAACAAGCTGTATATTATTTTGGCTTATGAGTCCGTTTAGCAGGCTATTATCTGAAACGTCGTTGATCCCCACATTTTCCCAAGCCTTTTTAGCAGAAGGGTTTAGGGCACTTGATACTTGTATACTGGATACGCCGCTAGTATCTACGATTATGATACCGTAGTCTCTCATAGCTCGTGCAAAAATTCTTGCAGTCTGGGCTTTTTTAGCGTCAGCTTTTAGGTCAGCTCTTGAGTTAATCCAGTTTTCAACATATGCGTCGTCTACATTAAGTTTAAATCTCGAACCCTCAGGTATAAGGGCCTTTTGAGTGTATAGAGCATCTAGAGCTGGAGTAATGCCCCCAATCCGAGCTGAATGCTTAGTTACGGTCTTCCATTCAAACTTACTTGCTGGTGCCACTGCGGTTCCGCATGTTACACCCTCAGCTGCAGTATTAAGCTGTGAAGTTGTACATTCAGGGCCAATCGCTGTGTTAGGTATTGCCATACCAAGTGCATGACGAATTTCTCCAGCAGCTACTTCTTCAGGAGTAGTAAGGGTAGCGTAAAAAGATAGGCCAGAACCACGGTCTCCAGTACTACCTTCGTATGTACGATA
The DNA here is from genome assembly GCA_943353855.1 of uncultured Candidatus Saccharimonas sp. Lineage (GTDB taxonomy): Bacteria > Patescibacteriota > Saccharimonadia > Saccharimonadales > AWTP1-31 > CAJAXB01. Next base: position 6,250 of record CALRBD010000013.1, on the reverse strand, counting down.
GTCTATTTTCTTTCCTGAAGGATCACGACTAACTTGAACGGAGTACGTACACAGTCTCTCCCTAAGGAAAGGACCACACTGTGTATATGCCTCTAGATCTTTTTTAACACCAGAAAGATAAATAATCTCTCCTGTCTGATCATTTAGTATAACGGCCTCATTATCTCCAGCCTGACCAATGACCCAAGCATCGTTCCATGGGATGCTAGTTTTAGGAAGATTACTGACTAAGGGCCCTATTCCATCTAGATTTGAGTCGTATACTGATGCCTGAATTTGAATTGTCCTATTAGCATCTTTAGTATTTAGGACTGTCCTTGAATAGCTAGCCCTCACATCTTCGAATCCAAAACCAATGGTTGTTCTATTCCTAGATGCTAGGCCAGTTGTAGAGAGATCATTGCCATTTCGATAATTCCAAAAACGTGAAGCGTAATCTGCAGACTGTGTATCTAAGGGTAGGTTACAAGCCGGCTGGTTCCATACTGCATTTCCAAAAGGGACTTTGTAAGTATAGTTTTGTACTCGAGCACCACAGGTTGACGCTGTTGGGGAAGATGGAGAACCAGTATAGGCAAGTGAATATCCAATTCCAATGATTCCGAGAACTATAAATACAATAACAAGCAGAGCTTGCGCAGGCCGTTTAGTTGCGAATGTATGTGTAATTTTTTTCCATACTGATTGTTTTTCTTGAGGAGTTTCGTTAGTTTCCATATTATGCCCTTTAAAGATTCATTTACTTTCTTACAGTATATCAAAGATAATGGTTATCTTTAAATTCCTCCGAGCTTATCCATTGCTTCGTGAGATAGTCCAAAATAATGAGCTACTTCGTGCCAAACTGTCTTATGTACTTGTCGCTTGAGACTGATTTCATCTTTACAATAATTAAGCATTGGTAACCTAAAGATTGTAATTTTATCGGGTAGTACAAGGTTATATCCACTATTACGGCTAGTTAGGGGGATTCCTTCGTAGAGACCGAAAAGGGAATGACCTGGCAAGAGCTGTAGCTTCTGTATCTGTTCCGGAGTAGGTTCATCGGCTGTCATAAAAACGACGTTTTTGATTTTTTTGAAATATTTCTCTGGAATTGCATCAATTGCATCAGAAACTAATAATTCAAACTGATCTTCATTCACGTTAAGCATATTAATAAGTATACGCTACGAATTCTTTCGAGGACGGACTACTATCCAGAGGGCTAGGGCTATTAATATCAGCATTGCTGAGTAGAAGCCAGCTTCACCATATAATTCAATCCTATAACCTTCATTAAAATTTAACTTAAAGTAAGCAATTGCTGCGGTAAGGTAAGCCGCAATACATAAAACACTAGCATTAAAGAGAGCTATTTTCTTCTGCATGCAAGCCGCAACAAGCAGAGGCACGATGTACAGGAATACGGCCTTGCTTGCCATTCCTCTTTGCGTATACACATAAAATGAGGCTATTGAAACATCGACTACTATTAAGGTGATTACTATGCGCCGTAATATAGCTTGAGAAACGTTGCTCTTTCGCGAAACAAACCAAAGAAAAGTGACCACAGCGAGTGATGAAAGCAATAATATCCATCGCCTGAATACGACTATAGGCTCAATTAGATTACCCGCGTCAAAAGCGATTAGTTGAATAACAAGCGCAAATATATATAAAAAATGTATTTTGAGCATACGGCTCAAGTTAGCTTTTAGGTTCGAATTGAGTATTTTACGCGTCATACATCTAGTATAACCGTATGCATTTTAAAAGGCGAAATTACACCATAGGATAATCATCAAGTATAATAAAAGTATTATGAAAAAACGCGATAAAACAAAACAGAATAAATTACAGAAGATTACAACAAAAAGAGCCTTGTATGAAAAAGCACGCAAATTAAAACGCAAGAACAAAATATCAGAAGGCTTAAAACTTAGTCTCTAACAAAGCTTTAGCTGAGAGTACATTGACAATTTTTTTATCAGCAGGCCGATATATTACTGCTTCATTTGAGCTAATGTAAACGATTACTTTATCTCCCTTCTTAAGGGAAGTTAGTTCGCCGTTGTTTATAAATTCAGATGGACTGTACACAGTTGATATTATGGGCTTAGCATAAGGAAGGTTAAGTTGCGTTTCAATTTCTTTAAGCATTTTCGTATCGGTTTGCTCGATAGAACTTTGCTTACTACTTTGGCTATTTCTGAACCGTGTTGCTAACAAGAAAGCGATTGTTAAAGTTATTAGTATAATAATCCATATTACTATTGTTCTTCTTCTTTTCATTGCTATTGCCCTACCTGATTTACCGTCACTATAACCGACGGAATTGCTGGAACATTACCAGTAGCCGGTACTTCTTGGAGGCTTATTGCATTATTTAAATTACTGTGTATCTCCCATTTGAGTTGAACATACTCATTGGCAACAGTTGTCTTAACATAGAAATTCCATGCAGGAACGTAGTAGACAGAGTTTGCAGGAAAACCTATTTGAGAGGCGCTAAACGGAATATCGGTGCCATTTTGAGACAACCATATATGGCTGTTTGTTGTTGAGTTACCGCTAGTTTTTACCATCTGCGCACTAAATGCTATGTTATATACTCCAGGGTTAGCTATTGTGATTTTACTTCCATTAGTTAAAGATACTCCATTATTCCAAGGATCCGAGTGAGATAAACGCATCGTAAGTACGGTATCCGCATTTCCAGTTTGACTCGTTGTGTCATAAAAGGAGCCGAAAGAACCGTTTGTAGTTCCAGGCAAACCTTGGATACCTTGGATACCTTGTATACCTTGAGGCCCATTTTCTCCTTGTATACCTTGAGGCCCATTTTCTCCTTGTATACCTTGAGGACCAGTATCTCCTGGTGTGCAAACCCCATCAGCCCCATTTGTCCCGTTAGTGCCATTGATTCCATCAGCCCCAGGCGCCCCATCAGCCCCATTTGTCCCGTTAGTACCATTGATTCCATCAGCCCCAGGCGCCCCATCAGCCCCATTTGTCCCGTTAGTACCATTGATTCCATCAGCCCCATTAAGCCCCATCTTCCAAAGGGTTCTTGTCTGGGTGCATACTTGACCGTTACTCTGGGATGATACATTGAAATCAATTACAGTCCTAGCTCCAACCTTATCTAGGACTATTGTATTCTCTGTGCCCCGTACAAGCTCGTAATTATTATTCTCTGTTTTTGCGATCCAAATATTGTTTGCATCACAAGTCTTATCAAAATACGAAAACGTTCCACAATATAGGTCTCTGGAGAGAGAGCTTTCTTTATAGGTTGCACTTTGTGAATAACGTACAATACTTATTATTAAAAAAAAACAGGATAATAATAATCCTGTAATCAGTCTTTTGTTCAAGATGGTTTTCTTAGAATCCATAATTACTTCCCAAAACTTTACTTAGATTAATAATATCATAAGCAATATAAAAACAAAAATTTTTTTTGTAATGTTTGCTTTACATCTTTGATTAACATAGAATAAGCTACTGCAAATGGAGAAAAACACAGACCATATTTTTGAACGTCAAGGAATACCTCTGAATCTTAGAAATGAAGAACATTTTTTTATTGACTGCTCAGAGGCCGGTGATTTATACGCTATTCCTCGTGAAATATTAATTCAGGGTGAGACCTATGATCTACTGGAAACTGGAGGAGCTATATCAAAGGATGCCGTAGTGACTAATTCAGAAATTGGACCACGAAGTATCATCAAGATGGGTAGTTTAGTTCTTGATAGTACTATCGATAATTATATTGTTGAAAACTCTGTCGTGTACGAAGCTACATTGAAAAATACTAGTAAAATTACCGAGTCAAGAGTCGTTGGTAGCTCCATTAGCTTGAATAGTCATATTAATTCTAGCGATGTGTACGCCAGTAACATAGGTCATTCTGCAAATATCGGACAGGGAAGTTCTATTCAGGACTCTGATATTGGAGATAACTTTTTCTTAGGTGCCCACTCTTATATATTAGGAGATGCACCGTCAGCCCAATACATAAGAGGTGGAAAATGTGTTATTCGAGATAATGTAACAATAGGGTTTGACGCAACTATACACGCTGGTGTAACTTTGGATAACAACATTACTCTAGGGTCAGCCGTAAAAATAGATGAATATTCTGAGATTAAAGAAAAAAGCGTAGTAGAAGATTTTGTTAAGATTGGCTCATGTACCCGCATTGGCAAAGAGAGCTATCTACTGAATCGTGTCTTAATTGGTGGGGGTAAACAAATCTCAGACCGAACATTCGTATATCACACTAAACAAGACACTGATTATGAAACTATGAGAACTCGTTTCATGTTCAGAAACGCATTGCCTTTCGAGCACAACCTAAGAGCTCCTTTCAATTCAGATAGCTTTGAGTATGATACGTACTGGCTAATTTCGGATAAAAAAAGGCCTTACTAGAAGCTTTTACTAGCTAGTAGCTACCTAGTATTTATACTAAACCAGTAGCTAATTTAATCCTTAAGGCCACATTTCGACTTTCCTACTCTTATAAATAGTGTAAGAACGCATTGTTAATAACGAAGACTGTAGATGGCTTCTAGGCTTAGAGCAGGTATAATACCGACAATGGTACCAACTATGAAAAAAATATTATAAATACAAAAGTTAATAACTTGATTAAACCAGATAAAAATATAGTTTTCAGCTCTAAATCCGGAATCGAACTGCACGGTAGTATAAGACTTCCTAAAGACTTGTCGCATAAGCATTCAGCCGTTCTCATTATTTCAGGCAGTGGCCCAGTTGACAGGAATGGAAACGCCCCTAGTCAGCTAGGCATTCCGCCCCTTAAGCTAGATATTTATAACTGGATAGCTGATAACTTGGCCGAGCAGGGAATTGCTTCATTACGTTATGACAAGCTTACTTCTGGAGATACAGGCCTAGGACCGTATGCGTCTGATCCTAACAGTCTTGTCGATCAGAGCTTTAATACATTATTCGTCGAACCTGCTCAAGAGGCTTTAAATTATTTAGCTAAACAGCCAGGAATAGACCCCGATAAAATTACTATTCTAGGACATAGTGAGGGGGGTCTTATTGCTATGCTAATTGCTAATAGCGACAAGACATTCAAAAAACCTGCAGGGCTTGTTCTAGCCGAGCCATCATACGGTAGGTTTTTAGATATAGTTGCACGCCAACTTGAGGATCAGATAAAACAAGCCAAGATGAGCCCTAATGAAGAGAGGCTATTAATTGACTGGGTGCTAGAAGGCGTAAAAAACATTAGGAACGGTAGACTACAAGATAAATCTAGAGTAATAACCCCACCAATAGTCAGTCCTAGTAAAACTGCCAAGCAGTGGCAGGATATGATACAGGCTATCGTTTACCAGCGCATGTCTAATAATCTAATAAAAACAGAAGACGAAATAGATCCTTGTGAACTTGCTCCGAATATCAAACTACCAATACTAATAACATCCGGCAGCAAAGACTTTAATACACCACCTAATTCGAAAGGGCCCGCCGGTTCTGGAGTATGGGCCCTCGCTCAAGCATTTAAGAAGCATAATGAGGATAATCTAAGATACGTTGAGCTAAAAAACGTCGTACATATTTTACGTGATGTTGGCGAACAAGATGCTATTACATTGCCACTTGCTAGCCAAGTAAAGTATCCATATTCTGAACAGTTCAAAAAAGAGCTCGAAGACTTTTTATCCAAGTAAAGTTTTAGCCTACTGCCTATAACTTATGATTAACATTGCAAAAAAACTTAATTAATTATAGTTAAACAAAAAACTCTCGCTCTAAAAAGACGAGAGTTTTCATTTTTTGTTTTTATATTTATAAATTCAGGCTGGCTTTAGAAGGCTTTAGTCACGCCGTCTGCTATTGCTTTTTCGGCATTTTCTTTAGACATCATGGCACAAACAGTTGTTCCACATTTCTCATGCTTGCCTTTAGCCATATAGCCGCCTTTACTAGTTTGGTGAATCTCTGGAGATGATAATTCAACTCCTTTTTCCTTACATTTTACGCAGTATCCTGTAATCATAATGTTAATTCTCCTTTGGTTATTAATGTATCACGGCTTATTATAATGTTTTTTTGTAAATATACACACATAAGAGTAGAAAATTTAATGTTTTAGTACGTTCAACATCTTGACTGTTCTTGATGTTTGAAGTTGTAATAATTGCATATCCTCAGGATATTGCAATCCAAAGTAAAAGATAAGCAATGATTTCTATCTAGTTTAATGTAACGTGAGCTTATA
>CALRBD010000012.1 GCA_943353855.1 uncultured Candidatus Saccharimonas sp. | reverse complement strand
TCGCTTCCAGCAGCAAGAAGTGTTGCGAAATGCTCGGCTTCGATGCCGTCGTTGCTTTTTTTGCCATGGACCCCTACTCCCTTAGTCTCCGATTGGCCTGCGGCAGATAATACCATGGCTGCTCCATATTGTATCTTTTGAGAATAGGGTTGTTTGAGCACATGAAGTCGAATCGTTTGTGTTTTTAAACCATCTTCGCTTACAACTGCTGGGTATAAAAATGAGGTGCCTTTTTCAACTAGTGCAGATGGTACAAGTACTATGTGGCCAGGTAGAACTGCTACGGCCTCATCGTAAGTATCTGAGTTGTGTTTGCTTAGTGGTACATAAAGTCCTTCTAGACTTGGGTGTGGAGTATTAGTGAGCACAGTTTCAGCCCTGTCGCCTATAGTTGTGATCCGTTCAGCTACTTGAAAACTTGCAAATTCTCCATCAATTGAAACGCCCCGTTCTTCTTGTAGAAAGTCTTGTGTTATTGAGATAGCATCTTCAGCTTTTGATTGAGTGAGTATTTCAGACATAGTACAAGCATAAATTAACAAATTAGTTATTGCAACTTTGTTGCATTTAGATGTATAATTGAAACATGAAAGTCGATAATATTCAGAGTTTGAAAAATATTTTATCTGAAAATGGTTATAAAATCACTAAAGCACGTGAGGATACCTTTTCCGTACTTTTAAGCCCGGAACCTCAATCCATGGCAGCTCTCATTGATAAGGCTCATGATAAAGTTGATCGTGTGACAATGTATCGCAATATAGATTTATTCGAAAAACTAGGTATTGTTAACCGAATCTATGTTGGCTGGAAATATAAACTTGAATTATCAGATAGTTTTATGGAACATCATCACCACCTTAGCTGTCTTAGTTGTGGCAAAGTTATTGATATTGAAGACGAACAGCACATTAATGAATTTATTAAGTCAGTTACAGATAAATTTAACTTTACTCCAAGACACCACCAATTCGAAATTGATGGATTCTGTAATGTTTGTTCAGAATCTAAAAAAAGTTAGAGTAGTATAAGTCAGTTAGCTGATCTAAAATAATAAATATGCAAACACAAAAAATATCCCAGGGAGCAGTGCACACAATTCCTGAAGATTTACTTGGTGCACTTAAAAAAGACGAATCAGTAATTGAAAGATGGGAAGACCTAACTCCCCTTGCACGTAATGAATGGATTTGTTGGGTAGTCACTAATAAGAGGCCTGAAACTAGGAGTAATCATATCGAGCGTACGGTTACTGAACTTCTTGCTGGCAAGAGAAGACCTTGTTGCTGGGCCGGATGTCCCCATCGCAAGAGTGCTAAATGATACATAATAAAACGCATGAGCGATTTACTCAAATCATGTAGTAAAATAAAGCTATGGAAAAAGTAGCTGGAATTATATTGCTCGTGAAAGACATTGAACGCTCTGCTAAGTTTTATACTGATTTAGGCTTCACAGTAGTTAAAAAAGTACCTGATGTTGCTACCACTGTTGGATTACAGAATTTCTGGGTTGAATTACTTAGTGCAGAAAGAGTGGTCACGGATGCCTACAAACTACACAGTAATGTATCCTCAAAAGGTGTAGGCTCGTATCTACAGATTAATGTTACTAATGTTGATACGTTTTACGACCAGATTACCCAGAAGGATATACGGGCACTTTCTAGCCCAAAAGACTACCCTTGGGGGTATAGAGAATTCACTATACAAGACCCTGATGGCTATATTTTGTGCATGTATAGTGAAATTTCGTAAGCACTCCCCTACAGCCGATTACCGCGGCGTCCGTGCAATTGAGAAAATGTCTGATTTAAAAATAACTATAGTTTTTAAATTTATGGCCTAGAATATGTGACAGTTTCTGGTTGAATCAATTTTTCATCATAAACAAGAGCATGTGTATTGTTGAAATTAGAGTCCTTGATGTAGGCATCTTTAGGCAAAATATTTCCACACATTGAAGTCCATAGATTGTACCCTGTACTGCCTTTGCGTAAAACTATAACAATGTTGCTGCACTTAACAGGCTTTTTATGTTTTACAAATCTACTATAGCTAGTTCGCCCAATACGTTTTGCGTATAATATCTCATCATCCTTTTCTGTTTTAACTAGGTTCGTTGTTCCGACGATTCGTCCTAGGTCAAAAGAAAGTACAACTTGCTCTTTGTCACCTATCCGCAGTTTTGGTATGGCTTCCTTGACTAAACTAATAAGATTAGGCGTTTCAAGGAGGTGATATCCGACGTTCGTATTATTGTAATCAATATATACATTTTTATTATCATGTGAGGTACCTAGATTACTAATTTTAGCCTTTGTCATAGGCGTAATTATACCAGGCGGGAGATAGTAGTATTAGTAGAATAAATTAGCTTACTGTGGCGCCGTTTTTATTTCTGTACTTTTGTTTGTGATTAGCTTATGTATCTCTGATACGCTAAACACTACGAGTACCATTATAATTGACGGTATCAGAAGAGACATTAATGGAACTTTTTGAATATTGAAGTAGTTTCCTAATGGCCCAAAAAGTACGAGCATCTGTAAGCTAAAGCCAATCGTTAAACCAATCAACATACCCGGATTAAATACGGCTAATCGTTTCAATGATGATTGTGACTCACTACGTGCGTTAAAGGCATTCATCCACTGAGCTGCTATGAGTGAGGTAAATGTAATCGTTTGAATGTATTCCGTTGAGTAGCCTCGATTAGAAAGTATGTAGATGGTAATCAATGTTACAACTGCCATAGCGCTAGCCACAGCTACCATGCGTGTAATGAGAATTTTTTGAAGTATAGGGTCTTTTGTTCTTCTTGGAGGTCGCTGCATAATATCTTGTTCTGCAGGCTCTAAACCAAGTGGAATAACCATTGCCGTGTCAGTGACAAGGTTGATCCATAAAATCTGTATTGCAGTTACAGGCAACGGCAGACCAAAAAGTAGCGCACCAATCATTGTCATGACTTCCCCAAGAGACGTAGATAATAGATAGAAAAGCATTTTTTTGATATTACCAAAAATTTTTCTACTTTCAGCTATTGCAGTTACGATTGTCGCAAAGTTATCATTAAGTAATACTATGCCGCTTGCATCGCGGGCTATATCGCTTCCAGAACCCATTGCAATACCAACATGAGCATTGTTAATTGCTGGGACGTCATTAACACCGTCACCTGTCATTGCAGTTATTTCAGTCTGCTTTAAGGCTTGTAATATTCTGAATTTGTCTTCAGGTAAGATACGAGCAAAGACCGTTTTTTTCGCTACAGTTTGAGCAAGAACCCGATGGTCTTTCGGTAGATTTTCACCAGAGATTACTTGATCTGGGTGCTGAGCAATACCTACTTTTTTGGCAATGTTGTATGCAGTTTCGTAGTGATCTCCTGATATGAGCAGTACCTTTATACCGGCTTCATGAGCTAAGCGCACAGCAGGAGCAGCTTCACTTCTAAGTTCATCTGCAAGACTAATAAATCCAAGAAACTCTGTATGCTGCATGGATATTTTTTTTAATGAATCAGGAGCAATTGAAGTTTTATAGCGAGCAATTGCGATAACTCTGTAGCCTTCTGCAGCTAGCTCGTGCATTTTTGATTCAGCCTTAGCTTTATCAGTTACAGATACATTAGAATTTTTGAGTATATGCTCGGGAGCTCCTTTAATATAGATATATTTTTCTTCAGCAACATATGCTCCGCTCATACGCAAACTCATATCAAATGGATAGTACTTTGAAACAGCGAACTTATATTTAAATGCTTCGGAAATTGCCATATCAAGCGGGTCATGGTGGGATTGGGTCGTATCAATTGTTTTACCAGCCATTTCCTCAAGTTTAATGGATTTATTATGGGACCAGAATTCTGCAATTGATAAATGATTTTTAGTCAGGGTTCCTGTTTTATCTGTAGCAATTGTAGTCACAAGTCCAATGTCTTCAATCGCCTGAAAATTTCTAACAAGTGCTTTTTTTCGAGCAAGCCGGCGCATGCCTAGAACAATGATCACAGTTAGTGCTATAGGTAATCCTTCTGGTACAGCTGACACTGTTAGTGATAGGGCAAAACGAAGTGCTTCTCCTGATGGAATATCTCTTATTACTGCAAGTGTAAAGACTATGACTGCAACAACACCAATAACCTTAATTATAAAACTGATAAGAGTGTTAACTTTTTCCTCAAGTGGACTTTTCGATTTTTCTTGAACCGAAAGGGCTGCTATTTTCCCAAACTCAGTACTATTTGCTGTTGCAACAATTATTGCTTCTGCAGACCCAGCAACAATATAAGTTCCTTGGAACAGCATATTTGTACGTTCAAATATTGCTTTATTATCTTCAAACTGACCGGGTCTTTTATATACCGGTATAGACTCACCAGTAAGAGAGGATTCATTAACCTCTAGGGCTTCAGCTTTGATAATTCGTGCATCTGCTGGAACGCGCTCTCCCTCCTGAAGCTGAATGATATCTCCAGGTACCAGTAGTATTGAGCTAACCTTAACAAATGCTCCGTCTCGCAATGCTATATTTTTTTGTATAGTTTGATTCTTGAGGTTTCGTAAAACACGAGATGTAGTGTATTGCTGTGTGTAAAAAATAATTGCATTAATTAGAATAATCGAACTAATAATTGTGGCATCTACAACCTCGTTACTTAGCAAGCTAATAATCACAGCCACGATCAAGACAATTACAAAAATATTGGAAAATGGTTCTAATATTATTTTCCAAATCGGCTTAGAGCGAAACTCTAGCCTATTTTCTCCGTATTTAATAATACGTTTAGCTGCTTCAGATGTACTTAACCCATCTTGAGACGCACTAAGCGTAACAAATACTTCTTCAATACTTTCTTTGTACCAAAACATTATTCTAATAATACATGCTTTTCAATATAATGTTTAAGTTTGAAAAATATAAGAGCGCCGTAATAACGGCGCTCTTATATGCTTAACCTTATGCTTGAACTAGGCAGGAAGAAGAACAGAGTCAATTACATGGATGACGCCGTTACTCGCTTCAATGTCAGTTGCGGTTACAGTTACGGCATCGTTCAGCTTGACGCTTCCATCAACAACCAATTTATACTTAACGTTTAACTATTCCCATTCTTTTATCAGCTTTACGCTTCAAATTAATACATTTTATATAATTAATTATCTTTTAAGTTGAAGGGATTGTACTGTTGCCCAGTTTGCTTTGCTATTTGTTCCCTAGCTTGGTCGACTTCATTCATTAAGCCCCGAACTTGACTAGTGAACTTATCTCCAGCGTAGCGATCTATAATAAAGCCTGGCATAGCAGACTTTGGAACACTAATAACTTCACTTATATTGCCATCTTCGCCTAGCGATCCAATTCCATATCCGTTGCTAAATCCATCAAAAGTAACACGTACTTCGTGTCCTCTTGGCTCTGGGCAGTCTGGTTGTGAAAAACTAGGTAACCATTCACCGGACTCTTTTTCAATATTAAACGGCTGTTCTGGTGTACTTAGTACACAGTCTTCAACAGACTCAAATTCTGACTGTCGCAATGCGAAAAGTCCACCGCCAATAATTGAACCGGCTATAATCGGGACTAGTAGCCCTCTGATTCTTGGAAACCTTGCCGAAAAGTTGAAAGATCTTTGGCCTCTTCCACCTGAACCTGTTCTTGCACTTGTAGTTCGTACGTTTGTGCCTCTGGGTTTAGTAGTTTGACTTATATACTCATCATATATTTCATCAAATGTTCGTACTCTGTTTTCGCTTTGAGTATTATTAGTGCTTCCGTTGCCACCCTTTCCTGGTTTTTCAGGTTTACCGCCTGCGGGTTCCTTAGGTGGAGTTGGCTCCGGTTCTTCTGTTTCACCTTCCTCTTCTGTTTTAGGTTCAGTTGGTTGGTTAATTGGTTCGGGTTTGGTTTGAGGCTCGTTGTCTTCAGGTGTAATTGGATCTGGATCATTATCGTCCTCTTCCTCCTCCGTTTCAATCTTTGGTTTTTCAGGCATAACAGCTTCCGGATAAGAGTATACTGGGACAGTTAATCTGTGCTTCTCCGTGACATCTTCTTTTACTACAATGTCGGGTGTTATAATTTTTCGTGATCCTTGTCCTTCGCCGTGTACTAACTCACCATCTATGCCAATTTCTAAGGTTTGAGCTTGTTTATCTCTAGGTTTAAGCTTTGGATGATCCGCGAAATCATCTGTCTGGATTAAAACGTCGTTGCCATCACGAGTAACGCGAACTTTGCTATCAGGCTCAACGATTTCTTTTATCACACCAACAAATTTATCTTTTTCATCTTCTTCGGTTAGATGATATGTAAGGTAGCCATTTAATTTTTCGCGCGGAATTTCTCTTCCTGTTTCGTCTCTAATTTCAGTTTTAGAAGTCGGAAAAGTTTCAAGACTTGTTCCGCCTGGAATAACAGATTCTACTGTTTTTGTTTCTTTCCATTCCCCTGCTTGTTCTAAAATAACAGGAAAAGAAATTGGCAATATACCTGCAAGTGCAATTGCAGTTACTCTTCTAGTACGATCTAATAGTGAAAGCTGTCTTTCAGCTTGCGGTTGTCCCGGATTAATCTCTGGCATAATAAACTAATTATAACAGATAAACGTAAATAAAACAATAGCTATCAAAACTTAAATGCTCAGCGGGCAATATTATAAATTTTTAGTATTCATAAGGATTTATATAAATTTTGTTAGAACCGGTGACGGATTTATTAGTATAGAAACTGTTTTTTTTGTCTACCTATTTCTATTATCTCATTTCAGCTTGACTCTCTTTAAATATGTAAGTTAGAACTTTATTTCAAGACAATACTTTTTCAGAATCCCCATCAACGATGTAAACATCACCGTCACTAAACGTCTTGAGTTTCATACCCTTACCCTTAACGTAATTATATTCTTTTTCGACGTCTGCGGACTCAGGGTGATCTGATCTAAAGTGGACGATTGGATAAAAGTCTATTAGGCCGTAACCTTCCCAGACATCAAAATCTTTATAACCCTTAGCTTTAGCATTTACATCATCAACTAACTCGACGCCTCTCAGAGACGAACTGACTGCACAAAAGGCAGCACTATAACCTGCATATACTAACTTTCCAGGTTTTATAAGCTTCTCTATAACATCATCAAATCCGCTTTGCTTCATCGCCTTAACTAAGATAAATGCATTACCGCCCCTTACCCAGACCATATCAAATCCGCTGAGATATTCTGTAAGACCAGGTTTATCAAAATAATTCCTTAGGTCCAGTAGAGTTGGTTTAAATCCAAGACTTTTCATATCTTCAAATTCATTATTAATGCTTTCCTCGATTCTCTTAGCATCCGTAGACCAATCAACGGCGTTAGATATGACGGCAACTTTCGCCTGTGACTTACCAACTAGCTTAATAAGTTCTTCACTGAAGTTTCCTAGACGATAGGATGATAGGTATAGTTTCATATCTACAGTATAACCCAAAAAAACAGAGGTATTTATACTCTGTTAATCTTAGTTCTAGCCTTATCTCGCGTTAGCATAAACACTGTGAACTGCAATCTAAGAGATTGATAAAGTAGACTACTTCAAATTAAGAAAATATAGCTTAAACTGATTCGATTACTTTTTGTTAATCCATTTTACGAAATCATTCCAAACATAATCTTCAGGCTTATGGCTGTATCCACCTTGTTCACGTCTCTCACCAAGGGTGAACCCCTCAAATTGGGCAACATTTTCTATACTATTACCTGTTCCTCTAGGCTCCGTGACAATAATGCCCTCATACTCCTGCGAGAATTGCTTAATGGTTTCAGCATCTTTATAAGTAATATTCTCACTAAAGAATATCTGTCTGTTTTCTTTCTTTTCCATAAGTGAAAGGAAATCTTCACTACTAAACCAGTTAGCGATATCTTTCATGTATGCTCCAGGGAAACCATTAAGTGCCGGTATTCTCCAAAAGGTGTCCGTTACGACCAGAGGTTTCTTTATTAAATTGTATGCTTTCTCGGCTTTATCAATAGATATAGCGTGAGGAACTGTCGATTGGATTTCATCAATTTCTACTTGCTGTTGAACTATTTCTATTCCTGCGAGCTCACAAGCAAGCTTCGCCTCGCCAACTTTTCTGGCATTTCCAGTTATAAAGTATATTTTCATAAGTTAAGTATATCAAAATAAAAACACTATGTTTCCATAGTGCTTATGTTTGGCTCGGGAGGCCGGACTCGAACCGGCAACCTCGAAGTTAACAGCTTCTTGCTCCACCATTGAGCTACTCCCGAATATTGTTCTATAACTGTCAAATTATATCTAAAAAGAGCCCACTAGACAAGGTCAAACATTTCAAGCCAGATTGGGGCTTGTTTTGGATACTTAGGATCTTGAGCCTTCATTTCGCGAATAACATCTTTTTTGTTCTTCCATTGCAACTTCTCGACTTCACTAGCTTGAACAGTAAATTTTTCTATTGGCCAGTTACATCGGACGATATATCCTTGCGCATCTCTCCAGCCAGTAGCGGCTTCAAAGCTAATTCGTCTTGCTGTTGTCATTGTAAATTCTTTAAGTCCAATTTCTTCTTCGATTTCTCTTCTTGCTGTCTCCTCAAATGAATCGTCATTTTCAACTGTTCCTTCGACTGCGACCGTCCAGAGACCAGGGCCATGCGTTTTCTTTAGTGATCGCTGCTGTAACAATGTCTCACCTTTGTCATTCTCAATCCATACGCAAATAATCCGCCATTTATGCTCGATTGTGAGATCCTTGCGTGGAATCTCGCCTATTTTTACATTATCTTCGTTAAAAATATGAACTATTGCATCTTCACTCATGATCGTACCTTATCCTTTATTGCTGCGTTAGCTTCTCTGTTTTGATCTCTAGCTTTGAGTGTTTGACGTTTATCGTACTGTTTCTTTCCTCGTCCAGCAGCAATACGTAGTTTTATGTAGCGATTACCAGTTAGTATTGCTAGCGGTACTATTGCGTTGCCCTGTTGTTTAAGTGCGATAAGTTTATTAATTTCACTGCGCTTTGCAAGGAGCTTTCGTGTTCTGGTCTGTTCTTCTTCTGGAATCGATACTCCAGGCAAGCTTGAGATAGTAGCATTAAGTAAGTATAGCTCGTCGTCTTTTACCGTAATATAGGCACCACGAAGCTGTCCGTGCCCGTGGCGAAGTGCTTTAGTCTCGGCTCCAGTAAGCTGCATGCCAACAAGAAGTGTATCGTCAATATCGTAGTCATGACGAGCGCGTCGGTTGGAAATTAGCTTTGGTTGTGTATTTTTCTTCTTCACAATGTAGCTATTGTACCGCAAAAGAGAGTATCGGTGGAGTGGCTACTTATAGCATGCTCGACACTGTTGGTCGTCTATAGCTTTCTTACCTGCTTCCCAGAGACTTGGATCGTTAAGTTTAACCTTACGCCAGTACCATGTTTCTACACCCCAGAGATCTACTTCTCGCATTCCAGTCGCTTTGCCATACGCAATACGGTCCGTCAGACGCCTAGCATTCAATGACTTGTTCTGTTCCTCAATACTCATTTCTGGTATGCCTAAATCAGGACCCCAAGGCTCTGCTTGGAGCTCATGGATTATCATGTCCTTTCCTGTCAGAATCTTGCCTGCGCCTGCTAGGAATCCATAGAACCAGGCTGGGAATGGATATTCAAAGTAGCGTTTTGTAACAGTTCTATCCCAGACCCTCTTATAAACCGAGATACCAAATTTATCTGGACGCGGTTTGCCTACAGGTAGCCCTAGTGCATTATTGCTACGACTAATAATTAGTGTACGGTCTGGATCAAGTGATTTCACCAAGTTATATTCATCTATTAGTCTATCTCTACTGAAGTCTGGGCAAATACCAAAGACATCTAAGAAAAACTCATTTTCAAGCTGGTAGCTTTCAAGGAATGGCACATCTTTGTACCTCTCAATAACTTTGGTCATGAACGTCTTGAGTTGTGGGTACCAAACATCCTTAGGCTGAGATGATGCCCATGTTGGCATATGACATTCCGGCCATCTTGGTTGTCTCAGACCAATTGCTAATGTGACGGTGGAGTTAGAAGCGCGGGCTTTTTCAAATTGCCAATCAAGTTCTTTAAAATCGTAAACACCAGGTGTCTTTTCAATTTCATCCCAATAACTCACGAAACGATAGTGTCGAATCCCAAGCTCATCTATCATGGCCTGAAGCGTATCCTTAGGATCTAATCCAAAGTAGCGAGCATAACTTGGTATGAATGTAGCACCAAATTTAAACTCTTTAGATTGATTGCTTGCGATGTACCATTGAGCGATTCCGTACATGGAGCCAACTAAAACAATTAGAACGGACAGGAATAAAAGCATGAACTTTTGAAAGAATGATCTTTCTTTGAGCCAATAGCGCGGTTTTTCGAGACGAAGATGGTTTGCCCAACGGGTATAGAACCGTTTTTCTTTTGTGCCCCATCGACTATTAATTAGCTTGCGTTCATCAGCAAGAGATTTCTTTGTTTCTTTTTGTAGTTTGGATTTCTTTGTCATTTGCTATTATTTATACAGCTTCCTTATGAAAAAAGCATTAACACTTTCAATCATTATACCAGTTTATAATGAGGCGCATCGATTAAATTTTTGCCTTGACGCTATAGCGGCTCAAGATGAAATGCCTGATGAGGTAATTGTTGTTGACAATAACTCTAAAGATAACTCAGTGGCAATCGCTCGTTCGTATCCGTTTGTTCGTGTAGTTCACGAAAAAAAACAGGGTCTAATATTTGCCCGAGACCGTGGTTTTTCTGTTGCAAAGAGCGACATACTTGGACGCATTGATGCCGACAGTATGATCAATCCCCAGTGGGTAAAAAATGTTAAGGCTATATTCAATGATACCAATATAGCTGGAGCTACTGGGCCTAGCTACAGCCTATTGCTCCCTCGTATTCGTTGGCCCATGACAATGATCTGGAGTCAGCTCTATTTCATTTGGTCTCATGTATATTACGGGGTTACAGTCATGTGGGGTGCCAATATGGCAGTTCGAGCAACGGCTTGGCAGGAAATTAAAAAAGATGTCTGCAAGGATGCGACTGTTGTTCATGAGGATCAAGACATTTCCCTGCTCCTTCATTCGCATGATAAGAAATTGGTGAATAGTAAAACGGTGTTCTTTACCAGTTACAGCCAAGCACAACATTATTTTCCTAAACTTATGTACTACTCTAGATTACGGAATAAGACACGAGCGTACCATCGACAGCGAGGTTCATTCAAGACCATGCAGCTTGATTATTATGGCTTAAAACGGTTCTTGTTGTTTGCAATTGGCTGGCCCATCATCGGCTTATTCTATCTTGCTAGTCTTCTAATGTGGCCACTGGACGCCATTGTAACGGCTTTAGGCAAGCAAGACAGCTGGCTAAGCTAGCTTCTGTTCAATATACGATTCACTTAGCTTAGTGCCATCTAGGGTAATAGTATTTTCAGATTCCCTAGGCTCTTCTAGCTTGTCGGAAAGTCTTCCAAAATTTTGGCCTGTCATGCTTCCAAGAATACGCGTCTCTGTGTGGAGATCGGCGTTTAATGCCCGATGCTTAGATATGTCTAGCGGAGTCTGTACCCAAATTATTATGGTATCGGCCCCTGCTTCTTTGGCTATTGAGCGTAGTTTTTTTCTGTCGGCGTAGTGGTTGAAAGCAGTGTCGTAGACTACACTTTGACCAGACTTAAGGGCCGTCTCTGCCTGACTGTTTAATTTGAGATATAGTTTTTGATTCTCTTCTTCACTATAATGCGGTTCCGGATAATGTGTTCTCCGATGATCGTCAGCCCATATATGCAAGGCGTGTCTTTTCTTGGCTATGAGTTTTGCAGCTGTAGTTTTGCCTGCTCCAGGATAGCCGAGCATTAGGTACAGAGTAGGTGTTATCATACCATTAGTAATCTATGCCAGGATTGGCCAGAAACTTATCATCAAAATGGTGCTTAATCTTTGTCATATTAGTCGCAATATCTACAAGAGGTAGTAGTTTTTCAGGAAAATCACGTCCAGTCATGCAGAGACTTGTTTTCTTATGGCGACTGGTAATAAGTTTCTTAAGCTGTGCTTCGCTAAGAAGTCCGTCATGCACTGCATTGTTTATTTCGTCGCATATAACAAGGTCGTAGTTCCCACTGGTTGTTGAACGTAACGCTTCGTCGTAGGTTTCCTGAGCAGCTTTTTTATGCTGATCTTCTGAAATGTGCTGCGGACTTAAGTCCCCTGCTTTATAAAAACCCTTGCCACCTTTATGAAAATGAATCTGGTCTTTATATAAGGGCATAATGTCACGGATAAAGACATGCTCTCCAACACCCCAATATTTAATAAATTGAATAAAGGCTACGTTCCAACGATTACCTAATGCACGGACTAATAGGCCTAGGCTAGCGCTTGTTTTTCCCTTGCTTTCACCCGTATAGACAATGACAACGGATTCTTTTGTTTTGTAATCTTCAAAGCTCATAGATTTTAGTATATCCATTGATGTGAAATACGTAAATATACCATTATAGATTATGCATATATTACAATGTTTAATAATTTCATCGAATGATACAATATCCATAAGAACAATAAATATGAGTACTATTGAAAAACCACCAGTAATCCAGGATATACCAAACCCTGAAACCATCCCTCCTCAGATACCAAACCCTGAAACCATCCCTCCTCAGATACCAAACCCTGAAACCATCCCTCCTCAGATACCAAACCCTGAAACCATCCAAGAACCTTCCTTGCTTGATAAAGCCAGAAACCTAGCAACTAATTTTCGAAACAAAATTGCAGAATCGCTACCAGGACGTAGTCCTAAAGAGATCTCAGAAGTAACCGGTGAAGCACTGGCTGATTTTGCAATCGACCAGACCGAAAAACCCCGGACTGAAGACCAAGCCAAAGAGACAAAGGTCGCATTCGTTGCAGCAGAAACTGAAGCGGTAAATGGTAGCCTCATTGGAACTGCAGAAGATCCTGTTATTGATCTTGTCGATGCTGGTAAGACGCCTAATGTTGTTGAAGGGATTCAGGAGATAGCTAATAGTGGCGAAGTTGAAGTTGCTGAAGCGCTTGCTATAGATTTAGAATCCATTGAAGATCATGAGGCACTTAAAAAAGGTGCATCTACTGCAAATAGGCACATGATCGACGCTGAAGATCTGACACCTTCCGAAATAAAGAAGAGAAAGAATGATAGAGAGGCTTGGGAGAAAGATAGAATAGAGTGGCATACCGAAGAACTTGATTTAGCACATGAAGATGCGCTAGAGCTGTCAAGAAAACTTGGTCCCCCACCCCGTATCATTGCTATGCGAGGAGGGTGCGGATCTGGAAAGTCATTTGCAGTTAAAGAGAAGTATGGCGATAAAGATATTTTTGATGAATCCGGCGATGTCCCAGGCGCAGTTAAACCGGACTACTTTAAGGGCCGTATTAAGCAAAAAGAACGAGATTCTCCACCGCCTCCAGGCGTAGAGGTTACATCAGGTCAGGTTCATCTTGAATCGACTGCAATGAACGCGATGTTTACTGAGACACTTGCTGCTGACCCTGAAGCCACCCTGCTTATTGATAAACAGCTAGAAGCTGCAGACGATATTATCAGTATTATCGAAATGGGTAAAGAGTATGGCAAGCCTGTTGAGCTTCTTGACCATGATGTTCCTGTTGAATTATCAGCGTTTCGCGTACTAAAGAGACCATATGGCGGTGTTGATCCAAATATCGGCTATGACGGTGTATCTAGCGGGTTTAGGGGTATTCGTCAAAACCGCGCTGCCCTTATCGAAGCGGCCGAGACAGAAGAAGTAGTCGAGTCATATTCATTGCGCGCCTTCGATCCTGTAAGTCGGAGGCAGATTGTAATTGCAACTAAAGTTGATGGTCAAATTAAGGTAGATGAAGAGCATAGCGAACTATACCTGAGCGTGAGTCTGCAAACCGACGAGGATATTGAGCAAGAAATTGAAACAGCCGCTAATGCAGAAATAACTGAAGAATTCATAGAAGGATTTATTTCAAGAAATTTTGATGAATCAGAAGGGTCGGCTAAATACCGTGATGAGGCAAGAAGGATCCTAAGTACGTATGTTGGTCTCGGTATGACATTTAAAGATGCCTTAGATTCAAAGGCATCTGGTATCGAGTCGGATTCTGAATCGGGCGCATTTACAAGCGTAGAGGATTGCAGGGCTCGACTATTGGCTTGGAAGGCAGAACAAGGAAGCAAGAATGGCCAAGATAGTTTATAATAATAGATGTAAAGTGAAAGAAATTTAGTTTATGAGTAGCGACGATAAAAAATTACCAACTTCAAGCCTCGAGTCAAACTTTAATGAAGCTTATAAACGTCAACAAGCAATGAACCTTGAACGGCTTGAGCAAAAAATTGAAGAAGCAACACTGAATGGCAAGGAAGAGTTCGACGCCAATAAAGTATTCGAACTTTATTATCCTAATGACTGGTCAAATGACGAAGCCCTCATATTAAAAAGAGCACAATCATTCAAAGTTGATTATTATAACAGTAATGCACAATCAATTCAGGAGTGGGTAGAAAATAAAGAAACAATTGAGCAACAGGGTGATTCTTAGAAGATTTTATTCTGTTGGCGCTTCAGAGTAATTAACTATTGCAGAAAATTGATCTAACGTACCCTTATACTGACCGATAAGTCCTTCTGGAAGGTCTTTCTGAGATAAGATGTCAAAGATTTGCTCGTAATACCAAAGTTGTTTTTCTTTTGGAGCATTAAAAACTGACCATAGATCCTCTCCTACCCGATCATAATCTTCAATCATAGAGCTAAGATTATGGATCTTGTCAGCAGCGGAAATAATTAATGCATCTTTGTTTTCTAGTTCACTGAGATGGTCAATGTAGTACTGTTTACGAACTTCCCAGGGTGCTTCCTCTGCATCATCTGCTCTTTTATTCTCGGATACCATTTTTACAAGCTCAACAACGTTGTCTCCGTATTCCTCTCTCATCCTGTCTTCTGAATATCTATCCGCTGGCACATCTTCTAAGATGTCGTGAAATTCAGCTGCAATAATAGCGTCTGGATTATCAGTATACTGTGACGTTATTTCTGCGACGGCATGAGGATGCGTACTATAGGGTTCACCAGAACCTTTTCGAGTTTGAAGTTCGTGTGCGTAGTCTGAAGTTTCCTTTGCTTGCACTAATCGGTTTGTTTCACTCATATAACAAATTATACTCCAAGGTTGCAGCGCGGCCTATTTTTGATACTATTCTGTCATGAAGATTACATATTTTGTTCATAGCATTACAAAAGATAATGAAAATGGTATTGCTACAGGATGGTTAGACAGTTCATTGTCGGCTGAAGGTATACGTCGCGCAGAAGATCTTCATGAACGCATTAAGCATAGAACCTTCGATGCTATCTACACATCTGATTTGAAGCGAGCTATTGAATCAGCCGATATATTTTTTGGTAAACATATTCCTAAAAATGTTGATCAAAGACTTCGCGAATGCAATTATGGATCTTTTGACGGTAAGCCAGCATTAGATTTTAAAAAAGGCCGTGAACAGGAATACATTGACATACCCTACCCTGACGGTGAAAGCTATCTGGACGTTGAGATACGCATCAAAGACTTTTTACATGATGCTGCAAAAAAGTACCCTAATGGTCATATTGCTATTGTTGCCCATCAGGCACCGCAGCTGGCTTTAGAGGTGCTGCTTAATCATAAGACATGGAAGCAGTCTATTGAAACTGACTGGCGTAAGACACAGGCCTGGCAACCTGGTTGGGAATATAAGTTTAATGTTTTGTAGTTTCAGTAACAATGCGTTGCAGTGAGTCTTTAGCAAATACGATGATAGCATCGTCCACAAGCTCTTCAAACGCTTTTTCTTTGAGTGGAGGTTCGTGGTGCTTTATTTCATAGAGTGTCTGCACTAGTGGATCATTTTCCATAACTTTCGCTTCGTATATTTCCATAAATGCTTCATGGCCCCCGTCGAGTATTTCACTAATAGTTGTAGACTGGCCGTTTAGCCGCATTTTGCTGTTCATTTTAAACTTTAGTTTTTGAAACTTATCATGAGGCATGTCATTGAACTCCTGGTACTGCTCAAACGTTCCAAGAACCCCAAGGAGGCCATCCAGGCGTGATTGTCTGGTGGATGCTACCGGATCAAAGACTCCAATTCCAGGTGCGCCGAAAAGTTCACGTCCATGTAACTTAATAAGTTCAGGTATTTGAGGATAGTCTGGTTGCGGAATAGAGGGCTCATACGGCTGAAAGGTACTTTTACATTCGATCTTTGAATCGTGCATTTTAAACCTCGCAGTCTTAATTACTACTTATATGCTACACATATAGTGTAGAAATGTAAATAAAGAGCACTAGGTATAGCGTCTACTTGGATCTTAGTGCAAGATCTATCTGTTCACGGTTAAAGCCAAGGATAATTGTACCGTTAATATCTATAACTGGAGTCGCAGCCTGTTGGATGTGGTCCATGACCCATTTGTAAGCTTTTGGGTTATCGCTAATATCGTATTCTTTAAATTTCTGCTTCTTAGATTTTAGGTATTCTCGAGCCATATGGCAGTATGCA
Organism: uncultured Candidatus Saccharimonas sp.; assembly: GCA_943353855.1. Classification (GTDB taxonomy): domain Bacteria; phylum Patescibacteriota; class Saccharimonadia; order Saccharimonadales; family AWTP1-31; genus CAJAXB01. The sequence goes on along the minus strand of CALRBD010000012.1, from coordinate 2,431 downwards.
CAACCGGGTGATGAATAAAGCGTAATCATATTAATATTGTACACCATATTGTATTGAATTGAATCGCTGCAAAACAGTACTTTTGACTTTATGCAAAAAGCTGTTGCAACAGAGTAGCGACACCTGTTATACTTCATTAAAGATGAAGAAAAATGCCGCCATTTCAATGACGACAACTACCGTGTGCCAAGAGGTAGCATGTTAAACGCCCTGACATTACTTGCAAGTGGTGGAGAAGAACCACATATTGCATTGGCTCCTGAGACAGTATTTACTGTCGGAGGTTTTAACGTAACTAACTCAATGATTTACGGCCTGGTATGCGTTGTAATATTGCTCTCAGCCAGTATCTTTGCACGAAAGCGGATGCGTCTAAAAGCTCGAGCTGGTATTACACAATTTTTTGAAATGATCATGGAATTTGTAATGGGACTTATCGAAGGCCCACTTGGTAGTCGTAAGAAAGCTGCACAATATGCACCAATATTTGGTACCTTTTTCATATTTATTATTTTCATTAATATTATGGGTATCATGCCTTGGGTTGGTCCTGGTATCACAGCAACTACTGCCGAGGGAACATTCCCATTACTAAGAGCATTCACTGCCGACTTAAACGGTACAATTGCGATGAGTCTGATTGCAATTTTTACGTTACAGATCCTTTCCATCAAGGAATCAGGTGCATCAGGCCATTTTAAGCACTACTTTACAGATAAGCCTCTCAATCCAATCAATATGTTTATCGGAATATTGGAAGTTTTTGGTGAGCTAACCCGTTTGATTAGTTTAAGTTTACGTTTGTTTTTGAACACCGTTGTCGGTGAAATCTTGATCGCAGTCTTTGCCTTTATTGGTAAAGATTTTCAGTCGTTCACTATTTTACCAATTGCGATGTTCGAAATCTTGGTCGCCTGTATTCAGGCCTATGTATTTACAGTGCTCTGCGCTACATACTTAGGCTTGGCTATATCGCACGGCCATGATGATGAGCATACAGCTCACGAAGTTGATCCAGTTGTGGCTCGCTTCGAGGGTGATGTCATACATTAAATTAAGAACAAGTCGTATAAAATACGCTTGGAAAAGTAAATAAAGGGAGAAATAAATGAATCCAACAATAACAAGATTTGCCGCTGAAACAGTAGAAGTAGCTGTACGTGGTGGATGGAACCCAGTTGCAGCAAAAGCATTCATGCTTGGTATCGCATTCTTGGGCGCAGCAATTGGCCTAGGTATGGTCGGATACGCATATATGAATGCTATTGGTCGTAACCCAGAAGCTGGAAAAGCTGCAGGTCAGATCGTTATCATCGCGGCTATGATCGAAGTTACAGCACTACTCGCATTCTTGGGCGCAATTATTATTAAATAAGTAGTTGAAAAAAGAATTCTGCAGCAGTTACCTGCTGCAGTGAGTAGTACATATGGTAGATCTAATACAAAATCAGGAGACGATATATGGGTAATCCCCTAATCTTGCTCTTCGCAAGTGAACAAAAAGAAGGCATCGCAGTACTTGGTATAGACCCCAAGGCTATTTTGCTGCAAGCTGGAACCTTTCTAATCCTATTCTTGATTATCAAGAAGTTCGCACTCAAAGGTATTGTTGATACGCTCGAAAAGCGTCGTCAAACTATCGATAAGGGTGTTGAGCTTGGTATTGAGATGGAAGACGAAAAGTCCAAGTTTGATGATTCGCTGAAGAAAATGCAACAGTCTGCCCGAGTTGAAGCTGAAAAGATTATTGCTGAAGCACATCAAGAAGCCGGTGGAATTATTAAAGCCGGTGAAGATACTGCAACGCAAAAAATTGACGGTATGCTTAAGGATGCATCACTACGTATTGAACGTGAGATGCAGACAGCTAGACAAGAACTACAAGCTGAAATGCTGACTCTTGTTAGTGAAGCTACTGAAATAATCATTCAAGAGAAGCTCGATAAGACCAAAGATGCCAGCCTGATTCAGCGTGCACTAGCAAAGGTACGAGCATGAGCAAGCAGTCAAACAAGACTGTCGCTCGTGCTGTAGTTAGTGAGCTTAAGGCTGGCCGCTCAATTGCTCGAGTAAGTGCTTCCCTGGCTTCGTATCTTATTGATGAACGACGCATGAACGACGTTGGTGCAATAGTTCGGGATATCGAGAAGCAGCTACTTGTTCAGAATGACACTCTTTACGTTCATGTTACATCAGCACATGATTTGAGTGCAGCAATAAAGAAAGAGATTACCGATATGTTCCGTGATCAAAGTGATGCGAAACATATTCATCTTGAAGAAACAATAAACCCAGATGTAATTGGCGGTGTGCGCTGTGAAACAGCAGAACATCGTTTAGATTTGACCGTACGCCGGCAATTACAACGACTAAAAGGCAGTGCTGCGTAAGAGGAGATAATAGACATGGCAGAAATTAGTATTAAAGAACT
>CALRBD010000011.1 GCA_943353855.1 uncultured Candidatus Saccharimonas sp. | reverse complement strand
CTGTCTATCTTAATGACTCAGTAACAAATAAACAGCGCGATGAATTAATTAATAATTTGAAAGGTCTTGAAAACGTTGAAGGGGTCACCTATATCAGCAAGGACCAAGCCCTCGTTATTTATAAGCAACAGAATGCTGGTAACTCAGATCTACTAACTGCCATATCTCAGACTGATAATCCACTACCAGCAAGCCTACAGATTAAGCCCCGTGACCCAAATCGTATTGAAGAAATTAGAACGTATCTTGAAAAGGGGGACATTAAAGCCTTGCAGTCAGATGAAACATCTTACTCTGGCGATAGAAAGCAAGCTATTGATAAAATTACGAGCGCTACGAGCTTCTTTAGGCAAGCTGGGATTGCTGGAATAATCATTTTCGCAATTATATCAATGTTAATTATATTTAACACAATACAGATGGCCATCTTTAATCGAAGAGACGAGCTAACCATTATGCGACTACTAGGAGCAAGTACGAACTTCATTAGAGGTCCATTCATAGTTGAAAGTATTCTATATGGTCTTGTGTCTGGTATCTTATCAATTATCATAATTCAAGCACTATTCTCAGTATCATCACGAACATTTGAGGCTAGCAGTTTAGGTATTCTAGATATTGATTATTCAAATACGTACTTTAAAGAGCATTTCTTTGCATTCCTTGGCCTGCAGCTCGTAGTAGGTGTCTTAATCGGTGCGATATCTTCACTTATCGCAACTCGAAGATACCTCAAATTTAAGTCAAGTAAATAGTATTCTTAAAGTGCTTATGCATCTGTACAGTACCGTAAACTTCATGGTATGATATGTATATTGATGAAAAAAATAAATATACTAAAAACTAGATCAAAAAAGATATTCGGATCAGTAGGACTGATCGCTGCGATATTCATATTAGTGTTTGCTATATTCCCGCGCGTACAAGAAGCACGAGCAGAATCAGTGCAAGAAAAGATTAATGCCTTACAGCAGGAAAATAGTCAGTTTCAAAATGCCATTGCACGACTAGCGAGCGAAGCTACTAGTTATGCAGATGCGATAAATAAACTTAAAGCACAAATAGATACTTTACAAGGGCAAATCAATAACAGCACCAAAGAACAAGAGCGTCTGCAAAACGAAATTACAGAAGCCGAGAAAGAACTTACAAAACAAAAGACATTGCTTGGCAAAAATATCAAAGCTATGTATCTCGAAGGCGATATTTCAACAATAGAGATGCTCGCATCAAGTAAGGATCTTAGTGAGTATGTAGATAAAGCCCAATACCGAAACTCAGTAAAGGATAAGATTAAAGAATCAGTAGATAAAATTACTAAGCTCAAGCAAGAACTAGTTGCCAAGAAAGAGGGAGTTGAAGCACTTCTCAAAGAGCAACAGACACAACAGGCTACGCTTGATAATAGTAGGAGTGAACAGGCTAACTTACTTAATTATAACCAAAGTCAGCAAAATGACTTTAACTCACGCACTAAAGATAATCAATCTAAGATTGATTCGCTTATTGCATCTCAGCGCCGAGCAAACTTCAATCCAGATGGTGGATATTACTTCTTAAGATTCCCAGGTTTTGCTCGTGGAGTAAATGCAAATGATTATCCTTACCGTAACGCTGGATTTGGCATGAGTCCAGGACCAGGATGCGTTGATAACGATGGACCAGACCGATGGGGATACTGCACGCGTCAATGTGTCTCATACGCAGCCTGGGCTGTCGAGGCTTCAGGCCGTTCAGCCCCAATGTACTATGGTAATGCTCGAGATTGGGTTGCGGCAGCATACGCAAGAGGCGTAACTGTCTCTCGAACTCCTCAGCCAGGAGACGTAGCTATTAGCACGAGCGGATATTGGGGACACGCAATGTATGTCGAATCTGTAGGAAATGGTACTTTTAACACATCCGAATACAATACATATTTGACAGGTCAGCTATCGAATCAAACTCGTCGGTACTAGATATTTAAAAGTCAAATGATCGGTAGTAGAAGCGAGGGAGTATAATAAGAAGTGATGCAATTTAAGGAGTATCTGTGAAAGAATTTAAGACAAATAAACCAAAGACTGAATTATCTAAATCGAAAAAAGTAATTATCCTAGTACTTATTTTTATGGGTGGTTGGCTACTTGGTTCTGGGCAAATGAACTTTAAAGCAAATAAGGCATCTACCCAAAAAGATATTCCTAGCAATCTTAACTACGCTGACGTTGAACGAGTCTATGACGAACTACGTTCAAAATATGATGGTGATTTAGACGTTAATAAACTTATGGATGGACTAAAGAAGGGTCTAGTCGCTGCTAGCGATGATCCATACACTGAGTATCTTGCTCCAAAAGAAGCAGAGGAGTTTAGTGGTCAGCTCAATGGTACATTTGAGGGTATTGGCGCATATTTAGGCAAGAACGAACAGGGCAACGTCATTGTAATATCTCCAGTAAACGGTTTTCCTGCTAAAAAAGCTGGCCTACAGCCAAGAGATGTTATCGTTGAGATCGACGGTAAAGACTCAACTGCATATTCAGTCGATCAGGCAGTTGATAAAATACGAGGACCAAAAGGGACAACTGTTAAACTTCGAGTTGTTCGTGATGCAAAAGAAGACTTATCATTTGATATTGTGAGAGAAGAAATAAATATTCCTAGCGTCGAGTCAAAAGTAATTAACGGTAATATTGGATATATGAAAATAATCCGCTTTGGTGATGATACTGCCGAGCTTGCACGTAAGGCCGCAGAGCAATTTAAAGCCGATGGTGTAAAGAGAGTCATTCTTGATCTGCGAGGCAACCCTGGAGGCTACCTTGACGCCTCAGTCGATGTCTCAAGTCTTTGGATGCAGGATAAGACAGTACTTACTGAACGGCGCGATGGTGTCACCATTAAGACTTATAAGACTCGTGGAAGTTCACCACTATTAGGAATTCCTACAGTAGTACTAATCGATGAGGGTAGTGCAAGTGCAAGTGAAATAACTGCAGGTGCATTGCGTGATAATAATGCCGCAACACTAATCGGAGTAAAAAGTTTTGGTAAGGGAAGCGTTCAGCAGCCACAAAATCTAGATAACGGAGCAATACTAAAAGTTACTATTGCTCGATGGTTTACGCCAAACGGAAAAAACATAGATAAACAAGGCATTCAGCCTGATAAGAAGGTAGAGATTTCAGCGGAAGACATAAAGGCTGGTCGTGATCCGCAGCTTGACGCCGCTATAGCACAGTAAGGTTGCATCATAATCTGTTGTACTTTGCGTATAGAGCTTTAAAGATCTATCGTATTCTGGTAGTATCATATGTATAAAGAGAGGGATAAAACGTTGGCCAAGCCAGTCAAGTATGTATTTGTTACGGGTGGTGTATTGTCCGGATTAGGGAAGGGAATAACAGCCGCCTCAATCGGAAATATATTAAAGGCCCGCGGACTTTCCGTCAATATACAAAAACTAGATCCTTACCTCAATGTTGACGCTGGAACTTTGAACCCTGCAGAGCACGGTGAATGTTTCGTCACTAAAGACGGAGCAGAGACAGATTTAGACCTTGGTCATTATGAACGTTTCTTAAACACTCAGCTGACACGTCACAGTTCAGTTATGAGCGGCAGAATATTACGTCAGCTTATAGATGATGAGCGTGCTGGTAAGTTTCTTGGACAAACTGTTCAAGTTGTACCGCATTTTACAAATGCTATTATGGATGCCGTCATTACTGCCGGAAAAGGTTTTGACGTACATATTGTTGAAATCGGCGGAACTGTTGGTGACTATGAAAGTCCTGCATTCTTTGAAGCAATTCGTGAACTTGGATCAGTCGTCGGAATAGAGAACTGCGTGTACGTACAGGTTGTCTACCTTCCTTATCTATCTACCAGCAAAGAAATAAAGACTAAACCAGCTCAAAATGCAGTACGTGACCTGAGAAGTATGGGAATTCTTCCTAACGTCCTGGTTGCACGAAGCGAGATTCCAACAAACGGGCAAACACGCACAAAGCTCAGTAATTTTTGTGGTGTACCTGAAGCTGGAATAGCAATACTGCCAAACGCGCGTACTGTATATGAAGTCCCTTTAACTCTTGAAGAGCAGGGGATTGGTGAATATATTGTTAGTAAACTAAAACTAAATGCTAAAAAACCTAAGCATGATTCTTGGAAGAAACTTGTTGATTCGATTATTGCTACGCCGAAGAAGACTTATCATGTTGGCGTTGTTGCAAAGTATCTAGATAACCAAGATACCTATATGTCGGTGTTTGAAGCATTACGTGCGGGCTCTTGGGCCGAGGGTGTGGGCCTAGAAATAAGCTGGGTAGATGCAGAGTCACTAAATTCGAAAACAGCGGCTACAAAGGCTTTGAAGGATCTTGATGGTATCGTTGTGCCTGGTGGATTTGGGAGCCGCGGAATTGAAGGCAAGATTGCTGCAGCTCAATACGCACTTACAAATAAGATTCCTTACCTAGGACTTTGTCTTGGTATGCAAGTTGCAGTTATTGCCGCCGCTCGCAATAATGGAGTATCTCAGGCTAACTCAACTGAATTTGCACCAAACACAACCGATCCAGTAATTCATACTATGATAGGCCAATCCGGTAAAGAGAATACTGGAGGTACTATGAGACTTGGAGACTACCCATGTTCAATAGAGAAGAAGAGTGCCACAGCACAGATTTATGGCAAAACTTCGATTGTCGAGAGACATAGGCATCGCTATGAAGCAAACAATGCTTACTTATCTCAATATGAAAGCTGGGGCATTAAGGCAGTTGGAAAATCACCAGACGGTAAACTCGTAGAAATGATTGAAGCAGTGAAGCATCCATTTTTTATAGCGAGTCAATTCCATCCTGAATTTTTATCACGACCAAATGTACCGCACCCAATGTTCCAAGGTTTTATTGCTAGTTTAAAAAAGTAAGCTTTTAGATGAAGTACTTGCAATAGAAGCTATAATCTATTAGCATTAGCTGTATGGATGAACAAAACTCAAACCCCGCAGAAACAAACGCACATAAAATTTTACTTGTAGAAGATGACGACGCTCTAGCGAGCGTGTACCTAAAGCGACTTCAGGCCGAAGGATTCGATGTTAAGCGTGTCTCAAACGGAGAAGACGCACTTGCGTCTGCAATAGAATACAAACCAAACCTAGTAATTTTAGACATAATGATGCCAAAAATAAGCGGCTTCGAAGTCTTAGATATTATGCGCAATACTCCTGAAACAGCTAAAGTTAAGATAGTAGTTCTATCAGCACTTGGCCAAGATAGCGACAAGGAACGTGCAATGAGTCTCGGCGCAGATGACTATCTTGTCAAATCACAGGTTGTTATCTCAGATGTTATTGAGAAGATTAAACACCACCTTACAGTCTAAGCAGATTCACATAATTGGAGCTGCCGTATGAGTGAAGACCAGCCACATGCTCCTATTAGGCCCGAAGAGCAACAGATCACACCTAACATCCCTCCAGAGGGTCAATTTGACATAGTCAGAACAGGGGGCGATGTTGATTCAGGCTGGAGTTTAGATCATTCTACGTATGATCCAGACTCAGGTAGAATTGTTGCCTCTAAACCACAGTACGATGATCAGGGTCAGCATATAGGAAATTTAGAGAAGCGTGTAGATAGAGAAAGTGTCATTTCATTCAATAGCCCAGAGAATAAGGAACTGAGAAGGCAAGAGCAGTTGCAGGCTGAATTAGATGAGGACGCAGTTCGTAATGAAGTGGATGCGCCGTATCCACAGAGAATAGAGCAATTATTTTCACCAGTAGTAAAAAATGAAGATAAGCAATCAGACGCTAATCCTTATGATGCACTCGTCGACCCGAATGCTTTATTCAATGGCAGCATCGAGGGTGCCGCAGTGCGAAGCAGTAAGGAGCGGGGAAATATAAGTGACGATTCATTGGAAACGGCTAGAAATGAGTATATGAGTCCATTATTACAGGGGGGTAAGGATCCTCGGATTGCGGCAATGATAAAACGTCACGCTAAGACTGAAACAATTAGTCCAGACGACGCAATGAAATTATTGCGTGAAGATAGTAGTTTGCGTAAAGAACTCGGCGTGTATCTGCTTGATAAGCTTGCTGTGCGTAGCTATGTCTTGCCGGAGCGTGTGGCACGCAACGGACAAAAGAGTCCCAACTGGCCAGGATATGAAAGTATCCCTAATATGCGATCCCAAGAGTATGTTGCACTGCTAGCAATCGCAAAATTAGATGGAACGTTTAATTACGAAGGATATCTACAAGATTCTGTTCAGACAGACGATTCTGGAAATGTCGTATTAGGTCAACATAGGGCTGCCGCAGATTTTATTTTAAATTGAAAGACGTTGTTATTGAACAGTAACTTCAGTTCGACGAACTGACTTACCGCTAAAGAGTCGTACTTTTCGAGATTTGAAAGTAACGATTCCGTCTTTAGTAGCGTGGATTGTAAAGTTACGACTAAGCATAGTACCTTCACCGGCACGCTTGTTTAATCCAACTTGTCGTACAATTACTTGTCCAACATTTACTTTTTGACCACCAAATAACTTAACACCGAGTCTTTGACCTTGGCTATCTCTGTTATTTTTACTAGTTCCACCAGCTTTAACGTGTGACATATTACTTCCTTATTAGTACTACCAGTTCACGAGCAACAATTTGTCCCTCTCTATAGTAGAGTAGGTCTTCAGTGTTTGCGTAAACAAAACTTCGTCTAGTATAACCCAATTCCTCGAGAGAATCAAGGAGTTTTAGGTGTTTAAAGCCTTCTGGTGTTTTCCAGGCGGGTATAGCTATACAAAGATTAAAACCTGACTGCGTTTGTCGTACGACATTTTGTAAGAATCGTTTATGGATAAGGTTTACATCTTGCATGACTCCGCTCAATGTTTCTCGGTCTGGAAGGCTTGAAAAAGGTCGACCTAAATATGTCTCTCCGGCGATTGCAGAGGGCTTTGGTTCCCACTTAAGTTCAGTCGCATCTCCAGTTTCGAAACGTGCACCGAATTCCTGGCCTGAAACTTTTTCTATCCACTCAATATTTTCTTTAGTGTAATCAACCATACGACTTTCTAAATCTGAGCCGTAGGGTACGTAGCCCATTAGTCCTGCTTCTTGCAAGATAACTCCAGTTCCGCAAAAGGGGTCTAGAAGAACTGTTCCAGGGGCCGCTAAACCGACTGCTAAATTGATAATAATCTGTGCAAGTTTAGGGGGTAGCATTCCGACGCGCGCATCTCTCTTTGGTCTCTTTTGATCGCGAGCGGCGTATGCTTCTATATCTTGTTCACGTATGGTTTGGGCGATGATAGTTTGCGTGCCGTTAGCCACAAAAAGCAGCTCAAGGCCAACAGGAGAGAGTAACTGATTATGAATCACTTGGGCACTGTTTAAGGCGAGCTCATTATTCGGCACAACGCGCACTGATCTGCCAGAGGCTTTTAAAGCCTTCTTGATCTGCAAAGTGCTTTTGTTGAGCTGTTGAACGTTAGTACGAATCCCGTAGAGACTTACTCCAAGTTTGATTTTTCCCTCAGGAAGATCATTTATTTTTTGAGGAAGCGTATTCTCGACGTATTCAGCGAGTTCATTCCAATTAGTAGTGTTTCGATTTGTTAGGACTGATGCAAGTTTTATACTGCCACCTAAACGGTCGAACGGTATGGTGTCGGGATCGATTGAAACTAAAGCTGCAATATCTCCCACAGGAGTAATATTGTCCGCGCCAAATAAACTCTCTAGTTCTGCTAAACCAAGAGCCGGTTGTCTACCAAGGATAAAAAGGGACGATTGCATTACCCCTTATTATACTAGAGATGAAAGGACTCGCCTAGGGTGTGAACAGGTAATAATATTGTTTGCAAAGTAGTATATACTAGACTAATCAACTATGAGTCATAAAGCACGAGCACGATGGAAGATTATATTGAACGTAGGCACAATAATTGCCATGGCTATTGCTGTATATGCACTACGTAAGCAAATAGCAGATACTATCGAAAATCTAGGTAAAGTTAACGCCTACGCCTTGTTCCTTATGATCCCAATGCAGCTGTTTAATTACCACGGCTACACTAATCAAGCACGTTCTCTTTTTAGAATCCTGGGCGAGCGACTTCGTTACTCATCAATGTTCCGTTTAATGTTAGAAATGAATTTCGTAAACCAGGTATTTCCAAGCGGGGGAGTTACAGGATTATCATACTTTAATATTCGCATGAAAGATGCAGACGTTAGCGCGTCAAAGTCATCACTTGTTTATCTGCTACGCTACATTCTTGTTTTTATTTCTTTCCAAGTTCTACTTTTGGTGGGAATGATTCTACTTGCTCTTGATGGTAGAGCCAACAACTTTGTTCTTCTAGTCGGTGGTTCGTTAGCGACTCTAGTGGTCGTAGCTACTGTTGGCGCGGCATTTATAGTCGGAAGTAAGCAAAGAATTAATAGCTTCTTCGTGGCTTTGTCACGATTATTGAATCGAATAGTACATTTCTTTCGACCAAAGAATCCAGAAGTTATTAATACAAATAAAGTACGTAATCTTTTTGATGAGCTACACAATGATTTCTTAGTTATAAAGAAAGATTATCGAGTTCTACTTAAGCCGCTCGCTTGGTCACTATTAGCAAGTTCAGCTGAAATAGGCACTATATACGTCGTTTACATAGCTTTTGGCCAATGGGTAAACCCTGGAGCAGTAATCTTAGCCTATGCGGTTGCCACGTTTGCCGGCTTCTTCTCGATCCTTCCTGGTGGAATTGGAATATACGAGGCTCTTATGACGGCTGTACTTGCAGCTGCAGGAGTTAGTCCTGGAGTTAGTATTCCAGTTACTGTCATGTACCGTGTTCTTTCTGTTGGAATTCAACTTCCTCCGGGTTATTATTTCTACAATAAGAATCTTCGATCACACAAATTATGAACCCCACTTTTTCTGTAAGTGATTTCGTCGCAGTATTTAACCAGACTATAGCCTATGCATATCCAACGGTCACTATAACTGGAGAACTTGCAAACTTCCGGGTTAGTAAAGGGAAGTGGGTCTATTTTGATCTTAAAGATGATCAGGCAAGTGTCCGTTTTTTTGGCACTGTATACATGCTGCCCGGTCCTCTTGAAGACGGTATGATGCTTCAAATAGAAGGCATACCTCGTCTTCATCAGACATTTGGTTTTTCAATTACCGCTCAAACGATTACTCCAGTAGGCGAAGGCTCGATAAAGAAGGCTGCAGCCCTACTTGAGGCTAAACTAGTCAAAGAAGGCCTTTTTGCAGAAGAACGAAAAAGACCTATTCCTTATCCTCCATCCCGTATTGGTCTTATTGCTTCAGGTGAGTCTGCTGCATACGCTGATTTCATGAAAATTATTACAAGCCGTTGGGGTGGACTTGAGATTATTCATGTTGATTCACAAGTGCAGGGAAGTGCCGCACCTGCTCAGATAGTACAAGCCCTCGATCTTTTAAATGCACGGGGTGAGGGTATTGAAGTCATCATAATTACGCGGGGCGGGGGAAGTGCCGATGATTTACAAGCATTTAACGTTGAATCGGTGGTACGAGCTATTGCTGCCAGTCGTATCCCGACATTAGTCGCGATTGGGCATGAGATTGACGTCAGTCTGGCCGAAAGAGCCGCAGATAGGCGAGCAAGTACTCCAAGTAATGCGGCTGAGTTACTTGTTCCGGACAGGGAAGCAATGATCGTACAAAACAAAACACGCCTAAAAGGCTGTCTGCAAACTATAAACTATACGTTGCAATCACTTTCAAAAGATATTGAGCTTCAAATTTCGCAGGGTTTTAATAGCGCGCTAGATGTTATTGTTCAGGAACGAAATCGACTACAGCAAGACATTTTACGATTACGCGGCAATGATCCTCGGATTATTTTACGTAAGGGATATGCTCGTATCCAGGACGCTAACAAACGCACCATAAACTCTGTTGAAATGGTTGCCCCTCAAGATCGCATCGCACTACGGCTAAGTGATGGCACTATTGAAGCAGTTGTTGAAAAGGTAAAAAAATAGAAAGGTAGGATATACTCATGACTATGAAAGAAGCAAAAAACTACAAAACACTTAAGGCCGAGTTAGATGAAGCGCTGCTTTGGTTTGAAGGTGATGACCTTGACGTTGATAAGGCAATTGCCCAATACGAACACGCTCTTAAATTAACCAAAGAGCTTGAAGAGTATCTTAAGAAAGCCGAGAATTCGATTAAAAAACTCCAAGCCTAATATGCGCATTAGTACTGGAAGTGTTGTGATCGCTATGTTACCATAAGAACAATGAAACGACTTGATCAAAGAGGCGCAATTAACGCATGGCTAATAGCCTTTATTGTTACGTTATTGATCACCTTGATAGCACTAGGTTTTGGGCTTTGGGCCTTTTCTGGTAGACAAGAATACAAAAATAAAGTTGATGAGAAGGTAGCGATTGCAGTTGCTGATGCCGAAACAGCTAACTCGCTAAAAAAAGATACTGAATTTGCTGAAAAAGAAAAAAATCCTTTACGCACATATACGGGGCCGGCAACCTACGGAAGCCTTTCAATTAGTTATCCAAAAACATGGAGTGCCTACGTTGACGAAACAGCTAAGAGCAGCCTGCCGCTTTCTGGAGAATTAAACCCTAGTTTTGTTCCTGGGCTGCAATCTAACCTCCCAGTTGCACTACGCTTCACAGTGTCTAGCTCAGATTATTCTAGTATTATTAGGACTTTCGATTCGCAAGTTAAAGCAGGCAAGATTAAAGTGACACCTTACAAGTCAGATAAAGTGCCTTCAGTCATCGGGGTCCGATTAGACGGTGAAATATCTATAGGCAAGCAGGGCTCAATGGTAATCGTTCCATTACGCGACAAGACACTTCAGGTATGGACTGAATCACCACAATTTGTACCCGACTTTAACACGATTATTCTACCGAATCTTGTTTTTGTTCCATAAATAGAGGTTAAGTGAGTTATACTTACCCCATAAGTAATTACGGGGGTAGATACTTTTTTGACTGCACAAACTTACCATAAGCAACAGATTGAAGACGATAAGTCACGTCTATTTATTGCGCTTGCCGAACAAATGAAAGCACCCCTCATAAAAGCATCTCGGACGGCCGAGCTTGCAAGAATGATGCAAGACAACACAAGGCTTAACGAAATTGAGTATATAGCAGACATGGGATTAGATTTAATCGATAGCTATATTCTTTCATTGAAGCTTCAGGCGGCCGGTGAAGATGTTCAATTACAATCAGTATCGCTGTCAGCAACACTTAACGATGTGGCTCACTCATTACAGAAATTGCAATCTGCTAATTCCTTTGATATTGAACTACATATCGTTGGTAAGTACGGCCCCATAATGGCCCATCCTGCAGGACTCCATGCTGCGCTAATGAACATTGGTAAAGTATTGATGACAGCACAATCAGAACGTGAAATTACGAGTCGCCCAGTTATTAAGCTTACTGCCAGGAGGACTCCTCGTGGCATAGCAGCCGGAATATTTTCGACTGTTGACGGTCTTGATGCTGCAACATTTGCTAAGTCTAGAAAATTGTATGGCACTGCCGCACAGCCTTTATCACAATTGACGTCTGAAAATGGAGCAGGCATTTTCATAGCCGATTCGCTACTGCAGACTATGTCGTCTAGTTTACGGGTCTCGCATTACAAAAAACTATCGGGACTTGCTGCGACGTTTATGCCTAGCCAGCAATTGACTTTGGTCTAAAAGATGAATCGTATACTACTAGTTGAACCTGACCAATATTTAGCTGAAGTATATAGCTCAGCGTTGCAGCATAATGGGCATATCGTTAGCGTCGCACGTACCGTTTCTCAATCTGTTAATCTGCTTGATGCTGAGCAATTTGATCTTATGATTCTTGAACTTAAGATAGCTCAGCATAATGGCATTGAACTGCTCTATGAAATGCGTTCCTACGTAGACTGGAATAAAATTCGGATTATTATTCACAGTTCAGTACCAGAGCAAAAGATGATGACAAGTAAGACCATGGCTCAACTAGACGTTGACAAGTATTTATTTAAACCGCGAACAACCTTATCGGAACTGTGCCAGAGCGTCGAGCAAATAATGTCCCGGCAGTACTCATGAAACAACATTCAGCAGTTAGTATCGTACTAACTCGTACAAACTATGGTGAAGCAGATCGCATTATTACGGTCCTTACTAAGGATAGTGGAAAAATTAGACTTGTCGCCAAAGGAGTCAGAAAGATACGAAGCAAGCTTGCAGGCGGCATCGAACTTTTTAGTACCAATGACATAATGTACCTTCCAGGCAAAGGGGGATTAGGTACTTTAGTATCATCTCGTCTGCGTAAAAACTACGGCTCAATCGTAAAGAATATAGATAGAACTATGTACGCCTACGACGCTTTAAAGATGATACATAAAATCACTGAAGACTCTCCAGAACCAGAATATTTCATACTTCTTGAGCACATGCTCGCCGCTTTAAATGACGAGACAATAGCCCTAGACGTTATTAAGACATGGTTTCATCTACAGCTTTTGAAGCTCGGAGGTCATACTCCAAATCTAATGACCGATACTGAAGACCACAAGCTTAGTGCTGATGAACGTTACGGTTTTAGTTTTGATAATATGTCGTTCGTAAAGCAATCTTCAGGACCTTTTGGACAGCATCACATTACATATCTTCGTTTAGGAATAACTTTTGAAACGGCAAAAAAATTATCTCAGGTCAGCGTGGCTCCTGAGATACTGACTCCACTCGTGCAACTTACTCGCACTATGCTCGAGAGGCACAGCAGGGTAATGTAGTAATAAACAGCGGAGCTATCTGTTATAATGTCACGTATATGAGTGAAACGAAATTAGAAGATATTGTTAGTCTTGCAAAACGCAGAGGTTTTATTTATCAAGGTAGTGAAATCTATGGCGGTCTAGCCGGCACATGGGATTATGGTCCACTTGGAGTTCAACTTAAGCGTAATATTGTTGATGCTTGGTGGAAATTCTTCGTTGAATCACGAGAAGATGTATATGGTATTGATGCTGCAATTCTTATGAATCAGAAAGTTTGGCAGGCTAGTGGCCATGTTGATGGTTTTAATGATCCTCTTGTTGAAGACATGAAAAACAAGAAACGTCATCGCGCGGATCACTTATTAGAAGACGCCGGTATTGAGAATGTAGCTGCAATGAGCGTAGAACAAATGAATGAAGCGCTTAAAGAGAACAGCGTCACAAGCCCAGATGGAAACCCACTTAGTGATATTCGTCAGTTTAATATGATGTTCAAAACACAGGTTGGTGCTTCAGAAGACGATACTAGTGTTAGCTACTTACGTCCTGAAACTGCACAAGGAATGTTCGTTAACTTTAAAAATGTCGTAGACAGCTTTAGTCCTGATATGCCATTTGCATTAGCACAAGTTGGTAAGTCCTTCCGTAACGAAATTTCTCCACGTGATTTTATTTTTCGTTTACGTGAAATGGAACTAATGGAGCTTGAAGTATTCATACACCCAGACTCCTGGAAAGAACAATTCGAAATATGGCTAAAACTACAGCAGGAATTTTATATCTACCTTGGCTTGCCAGAAGATAAGATTCATCAGGTAGAGGTACCGGCAGAGGACCGCGCACATTACAGCAAACATTCTATAGATACTGAATTCGATTTCGCAATTGGACAAAAAGAGTTGGGTGGTTGCGCCTATAGAACAGACTATGATCTAAAGGCTCACTCAGCAGCATCTGGCAAAAATCTTAACTACATTCCAAAAGATGGCTCAGCTCCATTTATCCCGCATGTCATTGAACCAACCTTTGGTCTAGATAGATTAGTGCTGGCAGTTATAGATAGCGCGTATAGTGTAGATCAACAAAAAGGCGAGGATCGTACTTTCCTTAAGCTTCCTGAACATTTAGCTCCAGTAAAAATGGCAATTTCACCATTACTAAAGAATAAGCCTGAACTCGTTGCAAAAGCTCGCGAAGTTTTCATCGCCGCCAAAAAGCACTACGGCTCTGTCTTATGGGACGACAATGGAAACATTGGTAAACGATATCGTCGCCAAGATGAGATTGGTACTCCGCAGTGTGTTGTTATCGACTTTCAGACGCTTGAAGATGATACAGTCACTGTACGAGACCGAGATACTACGAATCAGATTCGCGTTCCGATCGTGGATCTACTGAGTAAGATCAATAACTCGTAAATCGTAACCAATTTACGATTACAGCCATGGCTGATAGGATAGGGTAACTATGGAACGAGATCCTTTTATGTTCGAAGAATCAGGTATGCGGCGAATCGATATGTCGCCAGTTGAGGATATGGCCTGTTCGCTTGCCGAAGTTGCGCTACATCTCAATGAGGATGAATTTGACGTATTCGATGAACTATATGATCGACTACAGATAGTAGCCGAGCAACAGCTATCGCATAAAGTGTGCGGAATTCATGCCTCTTACTGCATAGGTTGTGATTCTGTAGATATGCGATCTGGTGAAACTGTTGACGGCTACGCCGCAAGTTTTATTGGATTATTCGCGCAAGTAACTATGTTGTTTGCACCAAAAGAAGCGTTTCTTTTACCCGATATTTCTACTCAAGAGGTGCCAGTTCTATCGGCGCTCTTTTACACAGTTGAACCAGAAGAATTACCTTATGATATTGGTGAAAAATACAATGGATTCGTTTCCGCAGTATATCCATATGTAGCCGTTCCTATTATCGGCATACCGCTAATCGTGGAACATTTACCCGGCAAAATCAGCTAGTTGGTCTGCTTCAGCATGCTATTATGAGGTATCTACAAAAAAGGGGATCAAGCAATGGTAATTTATTATACAGACGGAAGTTGTAGCCCGAATCCCGGTCCTGGTGGATTCGCAGTGATTAAAGACATGAAGCCGCATATTCTAGGTAGCGAGCCGGATTCAACCAATATTCGAATGGAAGGCTTTGCTATCATTGCAGCGCTTAAGGATGCTAAGCAGACACCATGTGAGATACATACAGATAGTGAATTTTGGATTAAAGTTATTACCGAATGGTCAATCTCTTGGGAAAAAAACGGCTGGAAGAAAAAATCAGGTGAGATAAAGAATCTCGATATAGTTAAAGAGGTATGTCCGCTTTACAGAGCGAGCAAAGCTAAACTGGTATGGGTACGTGGACATAATAATAACCCCGGTAACGAGTTAGCTGACGTCTGGGCAAATGATGCTCGCATTACAAAAGCTAAAGCTTAAGAAAAATAAAAAATTTTACAGCATGCAAGAGGCCTAATTTAGGCTAGAATAATGTGTATGCCAAAAAACTAACATTGAAAAAGAGGATATACCATGGACGAAGAGACCGTTAAAGACATAGCTGATGCTCCAAAAGATACAGAACGAACTGATATTTTCTTATGGGCCAATAATCTTGTACCTATTAAAGAAGAATTAGAAATAGACCTCTTTTTATTTAATAAGAATTTTGTAGTTTATCGTACGAAAGTTAGTAAGGACTTAGTAAAGTCCTATCAGCCATTGCTTATTGATGGCTTGCTCGAAACGGTATTACAAGGATCAGCAGAGGGAATGACAGTAAGAGATTTTGAGGATGGTGAAGCTGAAGAGAACGTTCTGCAGCGAACACAGCTAAAAAATGTTCAAAAAGCTCAGGAACTCTTGAATTGGGTAAAAACCCAAGAGAGTGTCATAGAGACATTCGTCGAGGAAGATCATGATCTAAAGCGCGTAAAAGGCATACTAGCGCGTTGTACTCATAAAGACTTACCGTGGCCATTTTATATAGTAAAACTTTTACCAGGAAGCATGGTCATGAAGGGGCAGACATCATGGATGTTACGTAATGGAAAGTTCGTACCCTTTGATGCAGAAGGTAGCCTTCGTTTTCCTGGAGACAACCAGCTTCTTATCTTGGATCAAGACTTGTACGCATTTAGTCAAACTAGATTGGAACAACTTTTTGGATATAATGCTAAAAAATATAGTATTGCACTACGAAAGATTAAAGAGATTCAAGCCCAATTTACGTTCCACTTTGATATTGGTTTAAGCTGGGAAAATCTAGTACAGGGACAAAAAAGTCTCGTCAATAAATTACAGAAAATCGAACCTGCTGGAATAGAGCAGGGGGCACTCATGGATCACGCCGAGGAACTTGGAGTAAATCTAATGACCGATACAGACGGTGCGATTATCATCATGGATGTAAAAGATTTAACAAAATTCGTAAATCTACTTAACGATGACTACGTTGAATCATCACTGACCGGTAAACGTTATGAAATAAAGAATAAAAAACCATTAAGGGTCACTGAAAATAGTGAACAAGAAGTGGTATGATATCTCTAGATGGCAACAAAAAAAGGTAACTACGCATTTATAGATAACCAGAATTTGAATCTTGGGGTTCAAAAGATTGGTTGGAAGATGGATTGGAAGAAATTTCGCCAATTCTTAGAAGAGAGTTATGGGGTCACAAAAGCCTTTATGTTCATAGGGCATATGCCCGAGCATGAAGATATGTATCACAAGATGCACGAGCTTGGCTATCTTGTAGTCTTAAAACCAACTTTCGATATGACACGAGTCCTCAAGCCTGAAGTCCAGAAGGAATCTAAGGAAGAAGGCAAGGTAGAAGAAAAAAAGGCAATAAAAGGGAACGTTGATGCTGAACTTGTCTTATGGGCAGTGAAAGAAATGAAAAACTACGATAAGGCGGTCGTCGTGAGTGGCGATGGTGATTTTTACTGCCTTGTTGAATACCTAGCTAAAGAAGGTAAACTACTTAATCTATTAGCTCCAAATGGCCAGTACTCAAATCTATACAATGCCTACGAAGAATACATAGACCGAATAGACAAACAACGCAAGCTACTTGCATATAGGCATTATACAAAAGTAAAAAAGCCGACAACTGATTGAGGATTGCATTAACAGTGCGACTCATTCAAAAGTCGAGTATACTATACGGTAATGGCTAAGAATATATTTCCAAAAGGTTTTTTCTGGGGGGCAAGTACTGCAAGTCACCAGGTAGAAGGTGGCACAGTTAATCAATGGAGCGAATGGGAGCTATCCCATGCTCAAGAACTCGCAAAAACATCTCATGATCGTATTGCATATACACTTCCTGACTGGCCGGATATTAAAAAATATGCCGAAAAACCAGATAACTATGTTTCTGGTAAAGGAGTAGACCACTACAATAGGTATGAAGAAGATTTTGATATTGCGAAAAAACTTAATCTTAATGCATTTCGCTTTGGCATTGAATGGTCAAGACTAGAGCCAAGTGAGGGAGAATGGAATCTTGACGAGATTGAACACTACCGCGAGTATATTGTGCAACTCAAAAAACGGGGGCTTGAGCCATTCCTAAATCTTTGGCATTGGACAATGCCAACATGGTTTGCAGAAAAAGGCGGATTTGAGAAACGTCGTAACCTAAAGTACTGGCGTCGCTTTGTGCAAAAGATCGCCAATGAGTTCGGTCATGACCTAATGTATGCGATTACTATTAACGAGCCAAACGTGTACGCGACGTTCAGCTACTATACAGGTGAATGGGTGCCCCAAAAAAGAAGTTTACGACTAGCTGCTATTGTCTATTTTAACCTTATACGGGCACACAAGCAGGCCTACAAGATACTAAAACGAAACAATCCGACCCTAATGGTAGGCGTCGCTTCACAGCTTGCCAATATACAGGCAAAAAGACCTCATAATGTTGTCGATGAAACTGTCACTATGTGGATGCGTTATATATGGAACTGGTGGTACCTAAATAGGATTCGTAACCAGCAGGACTTTATAGGCTTTAATTATTACTTTACCGACTACTACAAAGGAATTCGCCGTGATAACCCAGGAGCGCCACGTAATGACCTAGGCTGGTATATGGAACCGGAGGGACTGTACCCACTTCTAGTTAGGGTAAAGGCACATTACAAAAAGCCAATTATTATTACTGAAAATGGAGTAGCTGATCATCGAGATGAATATCGACAATGGTGGATTGAAGAAACAATAGTTGCTATGGAACGGGCAATGAGTGAGGGAGTCGAGCTGCATGGATACTTCCACTGGAGCTTGCTAGACAACTTTGAATGGAAATATGGCTGGTGGCCAAAGTTTGGCCTTGTACATGTTGATCGTGAACATGGCATGAAGCGAACAATTCGTCCAAGTTCAGAATGGTTCGCCAAAAAAATCATTGCCATGCAACGCGGTGAATTACCGACAAAAAATGAACACAGTTCAAAATAGATAGTTTATACACAGTAGCGTACACAACATGTAGTTATCCACTACATGTTGTGTTTATTTTTAGCCAAATTAATTTCTGTGGATAACTTATGACAAAATAGGCCATTATGTATAAAAAGTACTTGCATGTGGGTAGCAGTGGGTAGTATGCTCAATTCAGTGGGTAATCGTGGGTAAGCCTAATAAGCGAAATCTATGAATAAACCGCAGCACATAAAACAAAAAAACCAGTTATAGCAACATGAAAGGGACAATGGCTACTGTCGACTATTTTGAACGTAAACTCGATGATAAGCGCAGGTTAACTATACCTGTGGAGATTCGTAACGAGTTCACGAGCGGAGTAGTAGTGACACAAGGCTTTGATCGCTACCTTCATGTATACCCTAAATCAGTTTGGGATGAACAGGTTGAGCCACTGCTACAAGGAAATATCCTTGATGAAAAGACAGCAGATCTCAACGTGAAGTTCCGAATGGGTAAGTGTGAAAGTCCGCTTGATCAGAAGCAGGGGCGAATCACACTAGAACCTGCGCTACTCGAGTATGCCGGCATAGACCGAGCTGTAGTAGCAGTACGAGCAGGACGATACTGGCGTGTTATGGCTGCATAATCCACCCGCACTTTAACAATTGAAAAATAATCGTAATATTTTTACGAGGTCAACTATTCGGCAGTCAACAAGTGGATTGAAGGCACCACTATAAAAACCTTAGTACTTTACATAAAAAAAACACCTCCCAAAACTCCACCTCACACATAAGTCTCTCACAGATTAAAAACCGAAGGAGCGTTCTGTAGGGCAACCTACACACAACAACTCCCTCAATGGTTTTTAATCACAACAAAAACAAAAACCCCAAAAAAACAAAAAGTTGGCTGCTGATTAGGTGATCTTGTAAAACCTGTTAGAATATAGAAACAGGATAAAAACAAAAACACCAAAGATGAAAGCAGAAGCGCAACAGTTAGACCATGAGCCAGTACTTCTTCAACAGGTACTTTCGTTTCTAAGCCCAAAACCAAATGAAACCTATTTGGATCTCACGGCTGGATACGGAGGCCACGCAGAAGCAGTTCGATTCATGACTGACAACGCTCCCGCAGTACTCGTAGATCGAGACAATATGGCAGTAACATACCTACAAAAAAGATTTGTAGATAAAAATGTTACGATCATGCAAAGTGATTTCCTAAGCGCAAGCCAAAAGCTTGCAGAGCAGGGAAACAAGTATGATCTCATATTGGCAGACATCGGAGTATCATCACCGCACCTTAATATAGCAAGCAGAGGATTCGCCATTAAATACGATGGCCCTCTAGATATGCGAATGGATCAAAGTCAATCATTGACAGCAGAGACAATTGTCAACAGCTACAGTGAGGACGATTTGATTCGTATATTGAAACAATACGGCGAAGAACCTAGAGCTCGATCTATAGCTAAAGCTATTATTGCAGCTCGACCAATCCATACAACTTCGCAGCTTGCAGACATTGTCGCCAAACAATTCAGGGGATACCATAAAGTTCATCCTGCAACGAGAACCTTTCAAGGTCTTCGCATTGCAGTAAACGATGAGCTTATGCAACTCGAAAAGGCAATTCCTATCTGGGTATCTTTATTGAAACCAGGGGGACGACTCGGTATCATCAGCTTTCATAGCTTAGAAGACCGTATCGTTAAAAAAGCCTTTACTGAACGTTCTGGAGATCGTTTTGATGCTGAATTATCTGTCCTTACAAAACGACCAGAAACGGCTGACAAAAATGAATTAGTTTTTAATCCGCGTTCTCGTAGTGCAAAATTACGAGTCGCAGCAAAAATAAAAAAATAAAAGAGAGGGGATAAGCATGCCTATCAGGGTCAAAAGCACATCCCGAGCATACAAAGTACGAGTAAGAGTACTGTAAGCACTGGAACATGGTCCCGCATAAAGCGGGACCAACTCCATACAAACAAAAAACAAATACAAAAAGAAGAAAAATTTATGACATATTCCAGCTCATTAGCAGCTAACCGACAAAAATTTGCCGGTCGCAACCAAAACACCACATCTTTCCGAAGTGCTGAACGAGCCATCGGTCCAGTTAGTAACACTATTATTCTTATCGTACTTGCGTGCGTATTAGGTCTTTTGTACCTTACACAGGTTACTAAAACCAACTCCTATGGTTACAAGATAAGCGAGCTTTCGACTCAAGCAAGTACTTTGCAGCAAGAGCACAGCGAACTTGAAGTTGCTGCTGCGCGATTACAGGCACTAGATCGAGTTAAGAATAGTGAAGCAACAAAGAACCTAGTATCAGTTGCACCTTCATCAACGCTTACAAACTAATTTTTACAACAGACAATCATAAATTAATCTTAAAGAGAGCATTTGATTACGTATAATACCTTTAATATATGAGACCACGCACTGATCCTGACGTTAAAACAATAAATCCTGCACAGCGCGTTCAGGTCTGGTTCCTATTTCTTGCAATAATAATTGGCATATTTGGTATACGTTTATTCTATCTACAGGTGATTCGTCACGACTATTATCGTAAAGCTGCACTATCCTCTCAACTAAAAGAATACTTAGTGCCAGCAGAGCGGGGGATTATTGAAGCTAGAGACGGTGACCAAATAACACCAATTGTATTAAACGAGAAGAAGTATACTCTTTTTGTTGATCCTAAATATATTACGGAATCCGATAAGGCTGCTTTTAAGATTCAAAAGGAAATTGGCGGTGATGCTAGTGCCTATGAGAAACAAATGAAGCTTGATACTCGCTATGCTATCCTTGCAAAGAAATTAGATAAGACTCAAAAAGAAAAAATAGATAAATTAGATATTAAAGGAATAGGTACTCGTGAAGAAAGCTACCGTACATATCCCCAGGGAGAACTAGCTGCGCAAATACTTGGCTTTGTAGATAATGAAGGAGTAGGGAAGTATGGTCTAGAACAAGCTCTTAATACTGAACTCCAAGGTGTTCCTGGCCAGCTTAGGGCTATTACAGACGCGCGGGGAGTGCCTCTAGTAGCGAATACAGACAATATTATAACTCGCCCTCAAAACGGTAATAGAGTACTGCTGACAGTTGACGTATCTATGCAAAAACAAATGGAAGATTTACTTAAGGCTGGACTGGATAAAGCCAAGGCGAAAAGCGGCAGCGCATTTATAATGGATCCCTACACCGGTGCAATAAAGGCCATGGCCAATTATCCGACATATAACCCTGCCGAATATTACAAAGTCGAAAATGGTGACACCTTTAATAACTCAGCCGTCTCATCTCCACTTGAAGTAGGTTCTATCATGAAGCCACTAACTGCAGCTGCTGCGTTAGATAAAGGTGTCGTTAGTAGGAATACGACTTACTACGATCCAAGTAAGTATAAAATCGGAGATGCTACAGTAACCAATATCGAAGAGGACGGGGGCGCAGGAACAAGAAGCGTTGCTGATATATTAGAGTTGTCGCTAAATACCGGCGCTACATGGTTGCTCATGCAAATGGGCGGCGGAGAGGTCAACCAGAAGGCTCGTGAGACATGGTATGACTATATGACTAACCATTATAGTTTTGGCAAGACTACAGGCATAGAGCAGGGCTATGAGTCTCCAGGCACAGTGCCTGATCCAAATAAAGGATACGGTCTTAATATCCAATATGCCAATACGGCATTTGGGCAGGGTATGAGCGCTACTCCATTACAGATGGGTGCAGCTTTGAGTGCCGTCATAAACGGGGGAACATACTATAAGCCAAGACTTGTAGATGCTACTACTAATTCAAAAGGTAAGGTTACTAAAAAGAAACCTGAAATATCTGGAAGAAACGTCGTCAGCCCTAAAGTTAGTGAAGAAATGGTAGGTTTAATGCAGGGTGTTGTAAATAAAAACTACGCAGTCTACGGAATGAAAAAGCCTGATGGACGATACGTTATCGGCGGAAAAACTGGTACAGCCCAAATAACTAAGTCTACAGGCGGCTATTATGACGATAGATTCAATGGAACATTCATGGGATTTTTAGGTGGGGACAGTCCACAATACGTTATTGTTGTTCGAGTAAATGAACCTGGAATTAAGGGCTACGCAGGATCAAAGGCAGCAGCTCCAATATTCGCAAGTATTACAGACATGCTTATTAATAACTTTAACGCGACACCAAAAACTAGGTAGTATGATAGTCCAGCTAACTAGCGTAGGCAGTAGTATTGGCGTATACTTTACAGCAGTAAAAGGAAAATAAAAATGTCAGACAGTCTCAGTATAATAATTCAAATTAGTACACTTGTACGTATAGTCGGACTAGCATTTGCAGGCTTTGTACTTAGCATGCTTATTACTCCAATCTACACCAATCTGGCATATAAATATCAGCTATGGAAGAAGCCAAGAACTACCACCGTTACTGGTGAAACGGCAAAAGTATTTACAAAACTTCATGCAGCTAAGCACCGACGTAATATACCAACAATGGCGGGAATAATATTTGTCTTAAGCGTCGCATTAATAACAGTTGCCGGTAACCTTAGTAGATCTGAAACCTGGCTTCCATTAGCCGCATTCGTAGGAGCTGGTATGGTAGGGCTAATTGATGACATTATAAATATTAGAGGGACAGGGCAGGGAGTAGCCGGACTGCCAAGCAAGCTGAAGTTCCTGTTTATTCTTAGTATTGCTTTGGCAGGAGGTATATTCTTCTATACCAAACTTGATGTAACTAGTATTTTTGTTCCGCTTTGGGGCACAATCAGCATCGGCTGGCTAATTGTTCCATTATTTATTCTGGTAGTTGTATCTACAGCAAACGCTGTGAATATAACAGATGGACTAGACGGGCTTGCTGGTGGACTTGTTGCAACAGCTTACGCGACTTACGCGATCATAGCATTTTTAGAGGGACGATATGGTGTTTCAGCTTTTTGTTTAACTATCGTAGGAACACTATTGTCCTACACTTGGTTTAATATTTTTCCAGCCCGTTTCTTTATGGGTGATGTTGGATCATTCGCGCTTGGCACAGGACTTGGCGTCGTAGCAATGATCACAGACACTGTAGTGCTACTTCCTATCATTGGTATCGTATTCGTAGCAGAAGCAGGATCTGTCATTCTACAGATTACTAGCAAAAAGCTACGTAACGGCAAGAAGTTATTTAAGATATCTCCCATACACCATCACTTTGAAGCCAGCGGTTGGCCGGAAGTTAAAGTAACAATGAGATTTTGGATCATTGGCCAAGTCGCAGCTGTTGTTGGGCTAATGCTATTCATTATTGGAAAGTATCTATAATGCAACCGGGTGGTCGGCGTCGAGAAGTTGGAAGCCAGGTAGCACGCCAACATAAGCCGGACTACTGGCTACTACTATTGAGCTCTGGATTACTTGCCATGGGTCTAATAATTTTATATTCAATTAGTCCTGGTCTTAGTGCCCAAAAGAATGTCGGAGAAAACTACTATGTCATTAAGCAGCTTACTGCCATAGGCCTTGGCTTAGGTGCATTTATTTTTACTGCCAATACTCCAATAAATTTATGGCGTAAATTTGAACGTCCAATAGTAATAGCAGCCTTTGTGGTAGCGATTGCGGTACGTGTTGTCGGTGAACAGATAAACGGAGCGTATCGCTGGATACAACTCGGTGGCATGTCTTTCCAGGCTGCAGAACTAATAAAATTTGCTCTTCTCATATGGCTTGCAGGCTTTTTAGCCGATCGTATTAGTAATCATGAGATACAAGACACTTCAAAGATTCAAAAACCATTATATATTGTACTTGGCCTAATCGCCGTAATAGTAGCTTTCGTACAAAGCGATCTAGGCTCTAGCGCAGTAATGGTAGCAATGATTGCAGCCATGGTATTCATTGCAGGCGCTCCAAAAAAGCTTCTATTCCAGACAGCAATAGCTATTATTATAGGCATAGTGCTATTAACGTCCACTAGCTCCTATCGTAGGGGTCGTCTTGCAACATTCTTAAATCCAACAAGGGATTGTCAAGCTGAAGGTTACCAAGCTTGCCAGGCGCTTATTGCAGTTGGTTCCGGTGGTATTGCTGGTCTTGGCCTTGGTAAGGGCGTGCAAGCATATGGCTATTTACCGGAGTCACAGAATGACTCCATATTTGCAATATACGCAGAGAAGTTTGGCTTTTTAGGAGTTACTGCCTTACTGGGACTTTTCCTGGGATTCTTTTCGCGCTTGAAAAAAATAATAATGCATACGCCCGACGCATATAGCCGACTGCTTGTAGTTGGTGTTTTGGCTTGGCTGAGTACGCAGACACTTATAAATATAGGGGCCATGACAGGAATGTTGCCACTGAAGGGTATAACTTTACCATTTATAAGTTATGGCGGAACCAGTCTTGTATTTATTACGGCAGCAATTGGTATCGTCTTCCAAATTTCAAGGTATACTAGCTATAGTATTGTTAACTCGCAAAAAGTAGAAGGACAGAGTCATGAAGGTACTACTGACAGGCGGCGGCTCAGGGGGACATATAATCCCAGTGCTCGCGGTCGCAACTGAAATAAAGCATAAATATCCAAAGTCTAAGCTTATCTATGCAATAGGGAAGAATGATTCCTTAATTCATCTGCCAGAAAATGATCCAGCAATTGAAAAGGTATTTTCTATTAGGTCAGGTAAGTTTCGTCGCTATCATGGAGAAGGCATAAAGCAGATCTTTGATATACCAACATTGCTAAAGAACATTCGTGATTTCTTCTATGTAATTATTGGATTTTTCCAGGCATTAAGCATGATCCGTAAAGAAAGTCCTGATGCTATCTTTATTAAGGGCGGGTTTGTTGGCGTACCAGTTGGTCTTGCTGCGGCAGTCTGTGGTATCCCATATACAACTCATGATTCAGATGCAGTTCCAGGCTTAGCTAATAGAATAATTAGTCGTTGGGATCGTAAAAATTCTGTTGCATTGCCGGTAGATAACTTTAGCTATGACAAAGCTAATATGTTCCAGGTTGGTGTTCCTATTGGTGAGCAGTATCGACCAGTTAGTGCCAGT
>CALRBD010000010.1 GCA_943353855.1 uncultured Candidatus Saccharimonas sp. | reverse complement strand
GAGATAAATTGAGTGATAGTGCCGTTTGCTTGGGCGATGTATTGCACACCGGAGCCCCGTTTGCGACCAGCCCCATTGTCGTAGAAAGTTTTTATTTCGCCACAAGTGTTTACGTCACCGCCGTAGAATGAGACGTAAGGTTTGTTGACTATGGGTACACATATTAGCGGGGTTACTGCCGAACCATTGGCTACGTATGTTGTGCCGTTATCTGCCCTTACCTTACCTATGCTCGGATTAATGCCTACTGTCGCGCAGACCTTATCTCCTATACTAAAATTAATCTTTGAAATGTCTATCTGAACGGAAGGCAGTACATACCCACTTGAACCAATAGTGTTTACACTGCTACTAGATCCGATAAGGGTCAGAGTTCCGTTTACGCGTTGAATATAATAGTTACGGCTAATTGTTGCACCGTTAACCTTTACGCTTGTAGTATTGGCTATATTACCGCCAAATGTTGCAGTATTTGGCTGCTCATCGTTATCAAGATTCACTGATGCAGATGGGTTTAGCTTAAATTCTTTTAATGCAGTCCACTGAACCCCTATAGTTACGGTTTCGCACCGACTGTTGCTATTAAGGTTCGTAAATATACCCTTGTTATTTTTGGTTTTATAAAACTGACAAATAAAATGGCTCGTGGTCAAATTACCTTCATCTTGATTCCTCCACGATGGATTAGTATATGACATTGGAATTTTAATGCTTCTATTCAGTAAGTTGTTGTCGGGCATTTGCTCAGCTTTCCTTGCACCACTAAAGAATTGGGAAACACAGATGTCATTGAAGCCTGCCGAACATTGCAAGCCATTACCAGACCCCGTATAGGCTGGAGAGCCAATATATTTAACGCAATCAGTAACTTCAGAATTGTTTACTCCATACCATCCTGAGACAGGACAGATCTGCGGATCGCTGTATATGGCGTATGCTCTGGTTTCAGTCTTATTAAAGCACCTCTGCCATTCAAGGTTAATATCGTATTTTAGGGTTCCACTATCCAGATCAAAAAAAAGGCGTCCGTCTGTTGGTTTCGTTACCTTAACTCTAAAATCAACTGGAGGATTATTGTTAATACATACATCTCTGTACGCAACAGGAGAGACCGTTTCACTCGTAATGAGATGTGTCTCTGAAAAAGATGCAGCTTGGGCTTTACCGCATACTAAAAATAAAGGAATAGTGAACATGCATATAAATAAAAGTAAATTTCTATGAGAAAAGCTGGACATATCTATAGAGTACCCTTCTTGGATGCTTCAACAGAGGCATCTGCCCTAAGCTTTATCTCATCTCTCTTTTTTTGGTCGATGCCATAACTATTGTTGTTGATGTCTAAGCCATTCTTTTGTGCGTAATAAATACTGGATAGTAAATTATAGACATCATTGTACGAACCGACCTTATCTGCATATATTAAGTTGAAGTATGCTTTATCCAATTTATCTTTATTCCATGTGGCAACATTAGAATTCCTCAGCTCTTGGGAGTTGTTATTAAAAGTTTCTCCAAAATTCTTAGCAAGTTCTGTGGCTTCATTTGTTTCAATTATTTTTTTATCATTTATTTTATTGTTCTCACCTTGGCTTATTGTCTGTTGTTTATTGTTATTTTGGGAAATATAAAAAAACATAAGAGAACCTAACAGAATAATGCCTAACACGATTAATGCAATTATTATAAGTTGCTTCTTTGGCTTTATTGTTTTACGGTTTTTACGAACCTTATCCACGCTTTTGTCCTAACTTCAATATACTCAACTATACTTATGCTTTTACTAATATGCAATTAATGGCTTACTTTGAAGCTCAACTTGTCAGGCCCGTATTACTGATTGCCTCCATCTCTGTAATAATGTATAAAATATGAGTAACCTATCTATTGGCATGATGATTTTGTAGCAGAAGCTATGAAAGAATTATCTACTGGATAAAACTTCTTGTTATATGAAGGAGTACACCAACTAATGCACAATACCTTACCGCAGATAAGTAAGTTGCTGGCCATTCAGGATAAAGCCTCAAATTAACCTCTACATGAGGTTTTATATCTGCTATCGTTCCCAGCTGCTCTAATGCAAGCGCTGTGTACACTCCCATGCCAAGAGTATCGAGTGAATTATGAATAGAAAATCTACTGAAGCCTGGTGAAGAATAACTCAGGTACAAAGCGTCTACTTTGGTCGATTTTGTCTGCGTAGTTCGTTTTGTGGCACGAATAAGCATATAACATGCACTTATTCCGCCAATTAAGGATGCGATTAATCCAGCCTGTACAGTCCTGTTGGCAAGGGTTTTCAGTATTTCTGTTACGAATTACATTGCGCTTATAATATAGCGTAATATGCACTTCCAAGCTATAATTTAAGCAAATGGCCAGTACACCAACAGCACAAACGGCAATCGGTATCCTTGAAAGGCTTAAGGATAATGTGGGAGTGGCAGCTTTAGCTTACTGGATCACTCCCAATAGCATACTCACACTTAGTGGAGCTAGAGCCTACTGCGACGGTGTCTTCTATCATTCAAACAAGAAACATCTTGCGGAATGGTCAACCGAAATGGCTCAATCCATAGAAGAACTAAAATCAATTACTGACATATATTTTGCAGAGTCAAAGGTCGATAAAACTACTTCTCAAGAGAACTACGCTGGTTATGACGCCGTATTCACGAACGGACTAAATTTCGTGCTTAATAATACCGAACTCCTTGATGATAGTAAGTTTGACCTTGCCCAGCAAAGGCTAAGTGGTGAAAAGCTGGTTGAGGCTATCTGCACACTACTTAAGCAAGATGAGCGATTTATGCAATACAGTAAAGAAAACTTGAACCATATGGCTTTCGGCATACTAGTTGGTTACCCTGATAAAGCAATTCTAGGCACAGTGTCCGATTGGGAGAAAGACGACCCGTTTGCCGAACCACTTATTGACGCTGATATTAGAGGTTCTTGGTATTATATTTGCCCTCGTCCCGTCTATTCATATCCTCGCCATTTGGTAAATGACACCAACATTAATACTCATGAACAATTATGGTCGGGTATCTTACAAGATTTTTATACTTCCAGCTTTCACGAAACCTTAGCAAAAGACTCTATATTTAAGCTAAAAGCTAACGAACTAGGCTTGTACAGATAATTTTAACTCTTTGTACGTTCGTTTAGCTTGCGTACTTCGTATAACGAATAACTTTTTGACAACCTGTCACCTGTTTCTTCAGCTATAGCATCTTCATTGGATATGGGTTGTGGTTCACCTGGTACATCGGACATAGTGAAACCTTAAATTATTAAATTGAACTTATAATTATTTTAGAATTATTATTTTGTTTAGTCGACCATTCACATCTGATATAATAATAAGATGTCTTCACTCCAAATTGGCATTGTCGGACTTCCCAATGTCGGAAAATCAACCCTCTTTAATGCCCTCACGGACAATGAGGTGTTGGCAGCCAACTATCCTTTTGCGACTATTGAGCCCAATACTGGCATAGTGCCTGTTCCAGATACTCGCCTTGCCTCACTTAAGGATCTCTACAACGCCAAAAAAGTTCTACCTGCAACAGTCACTTTCGTAGATATCGCAGGCCTTGTTGCTGGTGCAGCTCAAGGTGAAGGACTTGGTAACCAATTCTTAAGCCATATTCGAAGTACTAACGCTATCGCTCATGTCGTTCGAGCTTTCGACGACTCTGACGTGATACATGTCGACGAACAGCATGATCCGAAGAAAGACATAGATGTCATTAACACTGAGTTAATACTGGCAGACCTGCAAACTGTACAAAAGCGACTGCCTCGAATAGAAAAAGAAGCTCGAGCGAACCCAAAACTTAAGCCGCAAGCTGAGAGCTATGCCCTTCTGCTTGAAGGCCTTAACAGCGGTAAGCTAGCCAACGAAATATCTATTCCTGAAGAGCATATTGCCGATCTACAACTTATTACTGCTAAGACGGTAATTTATGTATTCAATGTAGACGAAGAAACGCTGGCAAACTCTGAAAAATGCAATGAACTACGCTCATTGGTAGCGCCTTCTAAAAGCCTCTTTATCTGTGCAAAGCTTGAAAGTGAGCTTAAAGGACTGGATGAATCAGACAAGCAAGAGCTCCTTGAAAGCTATGGACAGCATGAGTCCGGACTTGTACAGCTTATCCATACCGCGTATGACGTACTCGGCCTGCAGAGTTACCTGACGGCTGGAGAAAAAGAAGTACGTGCCTGGACGATCAAGCAAGGCTTTACCGCCCCTCAAGCAGCAGGCGTAATACATGGAGACTTCGAAAGAGGTTTTATCGCCGCGCAGATTATTGATTACGATGATCTTATGGCAGCAGGCTCTGAACAGGCAGCAAAAGCAGCCGGTAAAGTACGCACTGAGGGTAAAACCTACGTTATGCAGCCTAATGACATTGTAGAATTTCGTTTTAACGTGTAGATCTTAGAAGGTAGAAGCGCTCTCTATTCCCTTTTGCTCCTGCAATATCTGAATCAGCCTTATCTCTTATAACAAAAGACTGTTTGGCCCAATCTTCGAAATCTTTTAAGATTTCACGCCTCAGTTTTTCATTCTTTATAACTCCCTTGTGAGTAGCATTACTCATTCTTGCTTCAAACTGCGGCTTAACCATTGCAACGATGTCAGTATTTTTATTGCAAAGGCTTGCAACAGATGGAAGTATCTCCCTTAGGCTTATGAAGGATACATCCATAACGACGATATCTATACTTGGCTTAGGCTTAACAACTTTTACATAATCTCGAATATCGGTCTTTTCATGTAGTTCTATACGTGTCTCACTCCGTAAGCTTGGATGCAGCTGCTCAGTCCCAAGTTCGACGGCTATGACCTTCTTTGCCCCATTCTGTAGCGCATAGTCGGTAAAGCCGCCCGTAGATGATCCAACGTCCAGTACTGTCTTGCTTGTAAAGGAAAGCTTGAGTGTTTCTGCGACACTAGCCAGTTTCATACCGGCACGCGATACATATTGACTCTTTTCAGTAATTTCAATTGTAGCAGTCGGCCATATCAGAGTCCCAGCACGAGTCATGGGGCGGCCTTCTACAATAATATTTCCAAGTTTAATCTGGCTCTCTGCCTGACTCCTTGATATAACAAGACCGCGAGATACTACTAATTGATCGAGGCGTACTTTTTGCATAATATTACTCCTTTAATAGTGTAGCGTTGAACTATTGGACACATCAAGGATTGCTTCTGCTGGCCATTGCATAAGGTCATTAAACTCGTTTCCTTCTGACAACCTTCTGCAAACTTCATTAATGCCCAGTGCAACTCCTAGCATTGAGCCATATGGACTAAACCATTGGTCAAGTTCTATATTAAGTCGCTCTTCATCCTCAAGGCTAACCTGGTGTGAATTATGAAGTCTATTTTTTAATGAATCATAATCGCTACCGCGCCCAAGATGATGACTAACTCCATTAAAAGCAATCTCTGAATCTACAAGTATTTCGGAAGCCACGAGTTCCTCGCTCATGTATGCCAGACCTTCAGTTGCGGCGTCTTCGAATATATTCGATTCTTCAAATTTTTCAGATCGAATTGAATGTGTCATTTCATGAACTATCGTCATCGTTAGATCAGCAAAATGACTAGCGATTTTGCGGTGCTTTATATGATGAACTGGAATATGAATATCAAAATTAGTTGCATCATGTGAGATTCCCGCAGTTGGATCCTGCTTGGCGACTCGCCAAATGGTCATTAATTTAGGTGTCTCGTAGTTAACGTCGAGCATGTCGATACCGTGCTCGGCAAGTTCTGTAGCGTCGTATATATTCTCCCTGACGACACGCTTATGGTTCTTGCGCCAAGGTCCACCACCCCAAGCTATCTTAACGCCTGGATTTTCCATGATTTCTACTCTTTAACGCGCTCTCTGTAGGCACCAGTTGTGGTGTCGACGTTAACGACGTCGCCTTGCTTAATGAATGCAGGTACTTTAACGGTAATACCTGTTTCGAGTGTCGCATCTTTGAGTACATTGCTTGTAGTATCACCTTTAACGACATCTTCAGTATATGTAACCTTGAGAGGAACGTTTTTAGGTAATTCAATTGATATTACGGTGCCTTCAAATAGCTGGGCTTGTGCACGGTCACCTTCTTTGAGGTAGCCTGCTTGGTCTCCGAGAATATTTTTTGAAACTTCAAATTGGTCAAAAGTATCTTCGTCCATGAAGTAGTAAGTTAATTCATCGTTATAGAGATACTGTACGTTTTGGATACTGACATCGGCGTATTCAAGCTGTTCGTTTCCCTTGAATGTTTTTGCTAGTACAGATCCATCGAGCAAGCTCTTGATACGAACGTTTACGATAGAGCCACCTCTACCCATAACTTTTTGGGAATACTCAACAACTCGATACGGAGTTCCGTCGAGTTTAAAGATAATTCCTTTTTTGAGATCAGTAATACTAAGTGCCATACTAGTTATCCTTTGTATGTTCGTGCTTAGTTATTAGATACGAATGGTAAGAGTGCAATGTGACGTGCACGCTTGATCGCAATTGAAAGTCGTCGTTGCTGGCTTTCAGTTAGACCTGTTTTTTTGCGGCTCTCAATTTGTCCATACATATTAACGTATCGTTGTAGTGTTTTGAAATCTTTATAATCAAAGAATGCTACATCTGTTCGGTGCTTAAAAATCTTAGCCATGAAGGCTCCTTTTCGTTCTTAGTATTGCTTAAAATGGTATATCTTCTAAGTTGATCGGCTCATCGCCAATGTCTTCGATAACAACGTCATCTGATTTCTTAGAAGCTGTGGATTTTTTAGGGCCACTTGTTGCTGGTGGCGTATAGCTTCCAGTCTCGTTTCCTTCACCCCTACCACCCAAAAATGTAACATCTTGTGCGTTTACTTCAACCTTGCTGCGTTTTTGTCCATCTTGTTCCCAAGATCGGCTTTGCAAACGTCCGTTAACAAGTACAGGTCGTCCTTTGGTTACATATTGCGCTACGCGCTCACCTAAAGGTCCCCAGGCAACGACATCGATATAATCAGTCGCTTCTTGCCATTCACCGTCTCCGCCCTTAAAGCTTCGATTGAGAGCGAGGCTAAATGTGCAAACACTTTGCCCGCTTGGAATTTGGCGTACTTCTGGGTCTCTCGTTAGATTACCCATTAATATTACTTGGTTAAAGCTTCGTGCCATTATGTACACCCTCCTTCTTGGGAAACTATGTCCCTTATATATTTGTACTTCTACCGTACTGCTATACGACTAGGCCGTCAAGCAAGTTACGATTCTACCCTATTCTTCTGATTCTTTGTCATCCGAGTCATTATCTCGATCGCCACGTTCTGCTGCCTTCTTAGCTTTTTCTGCTTTAGCAACTTCTGCTTTAGCAATAGCCTTGAGATCAGGACGAGTAATCAAGAATCGAATAACTTCGTCAGTAATATTCAATGAATATTCTGTCTTTGCGACACCAGTTCCAGGCATTTCTATTGTATAGATTACATAGACTGCGTGATCCTGTTTGGCAATTGTATATGCTAGCTTGCGCTTGCCCCAGTTGTCCATAGAGACAATCTTACCGCCATTATCAGTAAAGATCTTCTCTACTTTTTTGGTGGCTTTTTCCATATCTATTTCAAGATCTGGATGATACAATACTGCAATTTCGTATTGATTCATACGTTCCTTCCTTTGGTTAAAGCCCGCACTCACTAGGGGATGCGAACTAAAGTTAATATAACGTTGCTTATTATAGCGCAGCCACCCCTGTTTGTAAAGCTACAGGAGGTCTTTAGACTTCGTCAATTGTTTCAGGTTCTACAGCTTCGACAGTAATTGGCTGAGGTACTGAGGCCACTGGCTGAGCTGACATAGGATCAGGTGAGCCTTGTGAGCCGAAAACTTCTTCAACGCTTGATACTAATACCTTTCGTGGCTTAGAGCCTTCTGCTGGACCGATAATCCCCTGTTCTTCCATTCCCTGCATAATTCTAGCTGCCTTACCGTAACCTATGCGTAGTCTCATTTGGAGTAAGCTTGTACTAGCCTTGCCCGAATCAATAACTACCTGAACAGCATCTTTGAAGACAGGTTCTTCTGAAGTATCAATATCCTGAACTACGCCGCCCTTACCGTTAAGAACGACTTGTTGACTGACAACCTCATCGTTGTAAGCGGCTTGTCTCTGGTTACGAATGAAATCTGTGACCTTTGCGGTCTCATCGCCATCAATGAAAGCACCTTGTACACGTTTAGGCTTAGGCATTGATGATGTTAAGAGAAGCATATCTCCCTTACCAAGAAGTTTTTCAGCACCCATTTGATCAATAATAGTACGTGAATCAATCTGGCTTTGAGTAGTAAATGCTATACGCGCTGGCACGTTAGCCTTAATTAGTCCGGTAATGACGTCAACGCTAGGGCGCTGGGTTGCAAGGATCAAGTGTATACCAACTGCCCGAGCTTTCTGGGCTATTCGAACGATTAATGATTCAACGTCGCGTGCAGCCATCATCATAAGATCTGCAAGCTCATCAATAACGACGACGATGTAGGGCATCCCCTCATCTTTCTTATCGCTATTGTATTCATCAATATTTCTTTTACTTGCTTCACGAAGCGCTTTATATCGTCGTTCCATCTCTGCAACCGTCCACTTAAGTGCACTAATGCACTTTTCTGGTTCAGTAATAACTGGAGTTAATAGATGCGGAATATTATCGTATGGTGTAAGTTCAACCTGCTTTGGGTCAACCAGTATGAGCTTAAGGTCTGCCGGACTATTACGATATAGCATGCTAGTTAATATGGTATTGATCATGACACTTTTACCAGAACCTGTCTGACCGGCTACGAGAAGGTGCGGCATGCTCGCAAGATCAGCTATAACTGGCTGTCCAGAAATATCTCGACCTATCGCAAAAGAAAGCGGACCATGATCTTTAGACTTCCAGTCTGCAGACTCTAAAATGCCACTCATGCGGACTGTTGCTGATTTTATGTTTGGCACTTCAATACCTACAAGCTTCATACCAGGAATTGGAGCTTCCATGCGAATAGTTGTAGCTGCTAGATCAAGAGCAATGTTGTTTTCAAGTGCGGTAATCTTAGTCAGCTTGATACCTGTTGGTGGTTTGAGCATATATCGAGTAACGCTAGGTCCAATATTTGCACCCTCCATTTCCACTTTAATATTAAAGTGGTTGAACGTTTCACGAATTGTCCGACCGTTACCTTCAACATCTCCAGCGTTAGCCTTATCAGTCTGATGACTCAATAGTGCAGTAGATGGCAGAATCCAATCCTTGTCGGATGCTGTCGTCAATGCACTATGCTGTTCTACTGATGAAAGTTTCTGTGCGCTGTTACGTAATGAGGCTCGAGCTACATGATGGCCGCCTGGATGTTCGACCGGAACTCCTTCGTCAATTTTAAATGAGCCTTCACTGGCTTTACGCTTCATTTCTCCTAGCTCATCGTCTGAAAGATCTTTTTTCCTGAACAAGTCGAATAGTCTGAGGATAACCTTAGGAGAAATTCCAAATGCGAAGAAATATGCCAGCATTGCAAACGTTGCGAACATTAGAGAAGCCGGTATTGCGTCAATTGCGTTTAAAACAGCTCCACCAATTAGTGAGCCTACAACGCCACCATGGCCACCAGTGTAGGCCCCAATGCTATCCTTACTAACGAATGCTACATGCAGCAAACTGCTGGTCATGAATAGCCCGCCAATCATACTAATGAAGTTAGAAACGGGTACTTGATGCTCTTCACTTTTGAATTTTAATACTGAGAAATAAATTAAGGCAAAAGGAACTACAAAAGCACCCCAGCCAAATAGCCAGTACACGCCGCTAAAAAGCCCTTTTGGCATAACTCCACCAGTACCTACACTTCCAAGAAGCATAAATATGGCGACTAGAATCATAAGAATAGAACCAGCAAGAGGCCAGAACGTTGCATGCTGCTCGTTTTGTACTACTTTCTTTCTGCTTTGTCTTTTTCTTTTTGCCATAATGTCTATTTTATATTGTATCAGCTTGTCTATCTATAGGGCTGTATTTTTTGTTGTGTATTTTTAATTCGTACTTTGCATAGTATAGCAAAAAATACAACAAATGTCAATGATGCTAATGCTAATCGCCGCGTGAGTCTTGGTTCAAAAGCTTAGCACGCATCTGCTGGAATCTTTTTTGCATTTCCTCAGCCTCTTCTTCAGGAGACTTTGGCACTTCAGGAGCCTGAGCTGCTTCGGGTGCACCCTGTTTTGGCTGACGGTTTGATGCTGGCTTTTGTTCTGCAGGACGACTGCCGCCAATAACGTTTACAACAGGAATCACGATTGGACTACGTTGTGTCTGTTCAAATAAGAAATGGGCTACATGTTCTCTAATCTCTTGTTTAAATCTATCAAGATCAACTCGCTTAAAGCGTTGTGCTACTGCGCGTCGTAGTTCAGCTCGGAATGCGTTCATAAGCTCTTCGTTATCGCGCATGTAGATGAAGCCGCGGCTAATGATGTCTGGGCTTGTAGCAAGTGTACCTGTCCGCTTATCGATTGTAAGCACTACAGCTACTAAACCTTCTTCGGCAAGCATGAGTCTATCTTTTACGACAATGTTATTTACTATTGATCCACTTTGGTCAACTAGAAGACTGCCGTGCGGTACCTGTCCGCCGTACTCAATAGTATCTGGGGTTAGAAATACACAATCTCCATTCTCAGGTACCATTACGTTCTTTCGTGGCATTCCTTCTTCTACACCAAGCTCTGCGTGGTAACTACGTCGTAGAGTACCGGCATGAACTGGAATAAAGAACTTAGGTCGAACAAGATGCAGCATTTCTCGGAGTTCACCCCTGCGAGCGTGTCCAGAGACATGAAGTGGTCCACAGCCGTCAACTTCGTGGGTCGGGTGCC
The DNA here is from genome assembly GCA_943353855.1 of uncultured Candidatus Saccharimonas sp. Classification (GTDB taxonomy): domain Bacteria; phylum Patescibacteriota; class Saccharimonadia; order Saccharimonadales; family AWTP1-31; genus CAJAXB01. The sequence continues at coordinate 14,666 of CALRBD010000010.1, read as the reverse complement.
TGAATAAATGCACGCCTTTCTTTTTAAGACGATTACTCAATTGGTCATAAGAGATTTCATTTCCAGGAATCGGAGACGAGCTAATAACAACTGTGTCTCCCTCGCTGAGATTAACGTATTTGTGTTCACCTTCACTCATACGTTGAAGTGCAGCATTTGGTTCCCCTTGACCGCCGGTACACATTACTAGTAATTGATCGGCGGGAATGTTGCCAGATTGCTGTATTGGCATGACAGTACCTTTTGGTATCTTAAGAATACCTTGTCTTACGGCAATTTCTGAATAGCTAAGCATGCCTCGACCATCAAGAGCAACTTTGCGCCCTGCCGCTACCGCAGCGTTAATGATCATCTGAGTACGGTTCATATTACTAGAAAAAGCAGCTACGAATATTCGTCCTGATGCCTTACCAATAATGTCGAAGAAACTCTGTTGTAAGGTGCTTTCAGTCGGAACACGACCTTCCACATCAGCATAGCTACTATCACTTAATAGTAGTAAAACTCCTTGATCGCCCAGCTCTTTAAGGCGTGTTGTATCAGTCGGCATCTTGTCTAAAGGCTCAGGGTCTAATCTAAAGTCACCGGTAGCAATAATGCGCCCGAGAGGCGTTTCGATACAAATCGCTGTTGCATCAGGCAACGAGTGCGTTACTCTCACGAACTCCACTGAAAAGCTGCCTATTGCCTGCTTCTCATGCGAATCAACCTGAGCTGTAACGACCTGAGGTTTAAACTTTTGACCAGTATCATTCAGTAAGTCCTCAAAAGCCTTCTCTACTAACCCGATTGTATAGCGTGAGCCATAGATTGGTGCGGGATATTGAGGCACTATGTGGCGAAGTCCACCGATATGATCTAAGTGACCATGCGTGATTACGTAAGCCTTGATTTTATGTTTTATGGTTTCTAAATACGAAGCATCGTTAATCGTATAGTTAACTCCTGGCAAATCAATGCCAAGTGAGTTCCCGCAATCTAAAATTATGGCTTCGTTCTTATATTCAATGACGGCCATATTTTTTTCACCGACATCTTCAAGTCCACCTAAAAAGCTAACTTTTAGTTTATCGAAAGAAACTGCAACGACATTTGCACGGCTATGTGACTTTTGTGATGCATCAGCATATTTCTTAATTGCGCGGTTTGCGTCGTCTTGATTGCGCTTTTGAGCACGAATAGCAGCACCACGTGATGCGCTTCGTCCAGTTGAAAGTGACTGTGATGCATTCGGTTGTGGACGCTTGTTATTGTTATTCTGAGGCCGGTTATTAGGCCTTCGGTTATTTGATGGCCCGGTTGTGGGCTTCTCATTGTTTTGTGTATTATCTGGATTCATTTTTGTTCCTTTCATTGGTAAAAAATGGTTATAAATTTTGTTTCTTGGTAATAAATGGCAGGATATTCTGAAAGTCATTAAGTAATGTACTTCTCAGTCCCCCGTTATATAACGCTGCTGCTGGATGATAGAGCGGTAGAATAGTCCAATGCCGTGTAATTCCTGATGCTGTTACATCGACTTCCATTGGTTGTCCGTGGATTTCGCTAATTTGCATATCTGGGATAAAGCACGCCGTACTATGTCTGCCCAGCGTAATAATAATCGTCGGCTCAATCACATCCATTTGTTCGAATAAGAATGGCATAAAAGCCTCTTTCTCTTCTTTAGATGGATCACGATTGTCTGGCGGACGATACTTAACAATATTGGTAATGTACGTATCGGTTCTACTGAGTTGAATACTGGCGAGCATAGTATTTAAGAATACTCCTGCTGCTCCAACAAATGGCTCACCTGTTGCGTCTTCTTTTTTACCTGGTGCCTCACCAATAAAAACGATGTTTGCATTAGGATTGCCGTGGCCGAATACTAGCTGTTTGGCTGTCTTAGCCAAATTAGGGCAGATATTTTGAGCAATAATATCTGCCTTGATCTGTTCAAGACGTTCTGTTTTGGTCATAGTTTCGTGTACGACGTATAGATTTCGATAGTTGTATTAGGCTAAATATGACACATGCAGTTAAAATGCCGTACTGCTGTAAACTGCCCGTGTCGCTAGCCCTAAGGAACACTAGCCATGATGCCACAATACCTATCACTCCAAGTCCGAAGTGTTGAAGTTTTGTGAGTGTTTTATGTGTTCGTTTTGGCATCGTATATACCTATTTATCTTTGAGCTCTCGAGCTGCAGCTTTCATACTTAATTGTAACCTACCACGGTCATCAATTGCCATCAATTTAACATCAACGTGGTCACCTACTTTAACGACATCACTTGGCTGGTTGACGCGCTCTTCTGACATTTCGCTGACATGCACTAGACCGTCCTTACCGGGCATTATCTGTACAAAGGCACCAAAGTCCATGACATTCATAACTGGAGCATTCTGATAGATCTTTCCGATTTCTGGCTCTGCAACAATACTTTGAATCCATTCAGTGGCAGCCTTGATACTAGCGCCATCAGGGCTAGCAATCATAATTGTGCCATCATCCTTAATATCAATCTCAGCACCCGTCTCAGCAGTAATCTTTTGGATAGTTTCTCCACCCTTACCTATCACTTCACGGATCTTATCTGGATTAATCTTTATAGATTCAACACGCGGCGCATACGGACTAAGGCTCTTGCGAGGTTCTGAGATCGTCTGCATCATACTGTCTAATATAAACTCTCGTCCAATCTTACCCTTTTCTAGAGCTTCAGTCAGGATATCAATTCCAAGACCATGAACTTTCATGTCCATTTGAAGTGCAGTAATACCTTTTTCGGTACCTGCGACCTTAAAGTCCATGTCCCCTGCAAAGTCTTCTGCATCAGCGATATCAGTCAAGATAATAGCCTTGTCGCCATCTAGCATTAGACCCATTGCAATACCACTCACTGGACGCTTTAATGGAACTCCAGCATCAAGTAAGGCAAGTGTGCTGCTACATGTGGCTGCCATACTTGTACTTCCATGCTGACTCATAATTTCTGTGACAGCGCGAATAGTGTATGGAAAATCTGCATCAGATGGGATAACTGCAGCTAAAGCACGTTCTGCTAGTGCGCTGTGGCCGATCTCACGTCGCCCAGGAGAGCCAAGACGCTTAATCTCACCAATTGTATAGCCTGGGGCATTGAAATGGTGCATATAGCGCTTCTCTGCTTCTTTTTCCATAGTATCGATAACCTGTGCGTAACTTAATGGAGCTAAGGTTACTATGTTCATCCCCTGAGTAATACCTCTAGTGAATAGTGCTGAACCGTGAGCACGCGGCAAGAAGCCTACTTCATGACTAATCTGTCGTACTTCATCAAAGGCACGTCCATCTGGTCGTAGGTTTTCCTCTAAAATGCCCTTGCGGACATCCTTATTGGCTGCAGATGCGAAGGCATCTTCATATTCACCCTTAACTGATGCAAAATCATCTCCCAGCTTTTCTGAAAAGTGTGCAAGTAACTCTTCGCGAATGACATGCATCTTTTCGTGACGGTCAGGATAATTAGTTCGGATATTCTTGCCCATCTTACCCTTAAGGAACGCATTAACTTCTTCCTGAATTGATTCTTGAGGAAGACTAAGTTCGTAAGCTAGCGGTGTAACGCCAACCTTCTTTACGAGCTCTTTTTGTAATGCGATTGCTGGCTGAATAGCTTCTTGTGCGAATTGCAAAGCTTCAATAACTTGAGCTTCAGATACTTCACTAGCGCCAGCTTCTACCATCATGATGGCATTTTCTGTTCCGGCTGCTACAAGATCAAGTGGTCCGTTATCAAGTTCTTCTGCTGAAGCGAACGCCTTCATTTTGTCATCAACAATACCAACTCTAACTCCAGCTACAGGACCTTCAAAAGGTGCACCTGACAGCATAAATGCTGTACTCATAGCGATCATAGCGATCATATCGGGACGGAAATCAGGGTCCATACTAAGCACTGTTGCGACACCCTGTACTTCATGACGATATCCTTTAGGCCAAAGTGGTCGAATCGGTCGATCAATGAGTCGGCCAATAAGAATGGCGTCTTCACTAGGTCTTCCTTCTCGTTTTACAAAACGACTGCCACTGATCTTGCCAGACGCATACATTTTTTCTTCATAATCGATACTGAGCGGAAAATAATCCATTGATACAGGCTTATTGCTGACCATGGCAGTTCCAAGGACGACAGTATCGCCATAGCGTACGATAACGCTAGATGTAGATCGAAAACCTACACGATTCACTTCAAGACTTAATTTTCTGCCGCAAAAATCTGTTTCGACTTTAACGACGTCTTTTCCAAAAGGGTTAATTGTTGTTCCCAAGAGTATTTCCTTTCTGTTCGTTGTAGGATGCAAATATACTGCCTACGCCCCTTGTGCCGACTGTGACGCACGTATATCTGGTATCTACAACGAAAGAGTTTTTATTGTAATGTGCACAAGCTTCTGCCCCATGAGAGGAGCATCGTGTCTATGCAAATTAGCGGCGGATGCCGAGCTTTTTGATCAAGGCAAGATATGCAGCGCTGTCTTTGTCTGCGATATATTTCAAGTTACGTTTTCGTTGTCCAACCATTTGTAGTAGACCGCGTCGAGCCATGAAATCTTTTTTGTTAACTTTAAGATGTTCTGTTAGCTCATTGATTCGTGCAGTTAGGATTCCCACTTGCACTGCGCTACTGCCAGTGTCGTTCTTAGACTTCTGTAGATCGGTAATAATTGCTTGCTTTTTCTCAGTTGTAATCATATCTTGTATTTACTTTAACAGATTGAATACAATATTGCAACAGGTGCTTCAAAAATTATTTAACTAAGCTTCAATCTTATCGATAAGTATAGTTTCACCGCCGACATGTTTAGCAAAGTAACTATCATGAGAGATGTAGATAACGGCACCATGGTATGAATCAAGTGCATTTTCAAGTTCCTCAATACTTGGTAGATCAAGGTGGTTAGTAGGTTCGTCTAGTACAAGAATATGAGGGTCGCCAGCTAGCATGTTCATAAGCTGGAAACGAGCTTTTTGACCACCACTTAAACGACTTAGAGGTACATCACCGTCTGTTGCAGGATTAAATAGATAATCACCAAGCAGCTGCTTAACCTTCTGGTCGCCTATTGGAACGTCTTTTGCCATGTAGGCTTCTTCAATGGCATTAGCAAGAGTCATCTTTAGGTATTTTTTATCTATTTCTTGCTCATAAACACCGATATTAAGTTCTCTTTCGCATAATATAGTACCCGCATATAAGGTTGATTCTGCTTCGCTATTTGTTACCTTAGCAATAATTGACTTAACGAGCGTCGATTTACCCGCACCGTTACGGCCGTGCAGACGCACTCTATCACCTTCCCTTAAGTTGAAGCTAACATCTTTAAATAATGGAGTCTCATATCCAAGACTGACTCCTTGGACTTCTACAAGCAATCTGTTCGTCTCAGTTTCTGCCGTCTTTGCGCTAACTTTAATATTTTTAGTTTTATGCTTTTTGTATGCTGCACCCATCTTTTCGTTAAGTTCTTGGACGGAATCACGGTCAATCCAGAATGTTGGTTTCTCGGTCTTTTCGAGTGTTGCAAGTTCAGCGCTTGCCTTTTGTTCTAGAGACTTAAATCTTTGGATCGTACCTGGGTCGCGTGATCTTTCCTTAAGACGACGGAATCTTATAACGTTTTCTTTAAGGTTAGATATACGGCGCTGCACTAAGCTATATTGATTAACCTCAGATGTAATCTTAACGGCATTAACTCTAAGGTAGTCATCATAGTTTCCAGGATAGCTAAATGCCTGTTCGTCGCGAATTTCAATGATTCGATCGACTGCCTGTAATACATCGCGGTCGTGAGTAATTACTACGACAGCTTCCCTTGCAGATTTAAACCACTTAAGAAATGCTTTCTTTGCAATAAAGTCCATGTGGTTGGTTGGCTCATCGATTAGTGCCAGATGTGCCCTTGCTCGCTGAACTTTTACAAGCTCGACCATTCTTTTTTGGCCCCCACTCAAATTCTTAAACTGACCCATCGCTTTTTCCTCTGTCACCTGATAAGCGTTTAGGGCTTCAATAATCTCTGCTTCAACTTCAAAATACCCAAGATGGTTAAAGCGTTCTAAATTATCTGAGTACACCTGTAATTTACGGTTGTTGTCGCCCATTGTTTCGGGATATGTATCGATAATATGTTTTATTGTTGGATACTCAGGTAAATCAGCGAGAATGTACTCCAGAACCGGAATCTCTTCGTATCCATGATGTTCCTGCCTAGAGCCAATAAGGATCGCGCCACGCTTCAGTCTCACAGTGCCGTCATAGTCTTTATCCTCTCCAGTCATGATATGAAGCAAGGTAGTCTTTCCTGTACCATTACGGCCAACAAGACCAATTTTTTCGCCGTCTTGAATATCAAGCTGCAAACCTTGATACAAAATTTTGTCGCCGAAAGACTTTTCGGCGATGTCTAAACTAATAACCATAATCTATCTATGGTAACAGATATACCAGCTTATTCAACAGAGGTAGATAATATCTTACCAATGTCATCTATTGGCACGGCTTCATCAATGCTAGCTGATCCAATCTGGGTCCTGCGCAAGTTACTCATGTAAGCTCCTGTCGATAGTCTATCTCCAATGTCGGCTACAAGCGTACGAATGTACGTTCCACTAGAGACCTTTACAGTGAATGTGACCACTGGATAGTTGTACATAATCTTATCGATTGAATAGATAGTTACGCTGCGTGATTTCATTTTAACTGGCTTACCGGCACGAGCAAGTTTATAGGCCCTTTGGCCGTCTACTTTAATCGCCGAAAATATTGGAGGTACCTGACTTATATTACCGACGAAGGATTGCAACGCTTCGGTTACGATCTCTAGGGTTGGCTGAACGTCAGAGATATCTGTCTTCTCCCCCTCCTCATCGCCTGTAGTGCTTGTTTTTCCAAGCGTTGCCTCAACTTCGTATATCTTATCTTGTTTCATGTAAGAGTCTTGCCGCTTCGTTGCAGCACCAACTAATACAATTAGTAGGCCTGTTGCTAGAGGGTCCAGCGTACCTGCATGGCCAACCTTAATTTTCTTCGGCTTCTCTCCTTCTGCAGTTTGATCCTGCGCATATGATCGTACCTGCGAACGAACTCTTGCGACAACATCAAAACTAGTCCAGTCTTTTTGTTTATCAATTAAAATAATTTTATCCATATAACTACATAGTAACAGTGTTACAACTTAAGCCCCTAGCCATTTACATTTGAGGCGGCATGAGAGGTGGAGGAACTAGTGGCGGCGCAGAAGGATTAGCTGCTCCTGCGTTTGGATCGATACCAATACCCGTGTCTGGCTTTACTAGCTGTGTCGGGAATACTTGCTCTGTAGTCAAATTAGCTTCAGCGGCAACTGGCTGAGGTGCTTCTTTGTTTAGCTCAATTGGCATTGCGTTCAATGCGGCAACTGGCTGCAATACATCAGTACTAGAGGCAGTTGCTGCTTGAGCTACTGCTTCTCGTGCGGCTTGCTCACTAGCAGGAGCCTCAGGAGGAGTGTTATTACCAGCTTGAAGATGCGGACTATTAACCTTCTCCTCTAACTCCCTTAACGTGCTGTCTTGGGTGCCTGCCAGTAAAGGACTGATGGTTTTACCGTGCACAAGGTTTGATGCAGCGTCTTGTTTATGAGAAGGAGCATCTGGTCCAGAACGCTGTGACATTTCGGCTAAATTAACATCTCCCGATATTATGGGTGGCGTTAGAGTCATATTAGACTGAGCAGCCTGGGCTGATGCTTTTTCTTTAGCTTCTTTCGCTTCCTTTGCTGCTTTTTCTTGCTCAGCTGTAGAAAGGCGTCCCTCAGTATCGATATGGATTTTTGCAAGATCACTTTCAGGCTGGTCAGGATCATTTACGTAATCGCTGGCTTCTGCTGCGATTTCGTCCATTGTTTTGGGGTGAGCTGAATCTTCTTTATGTGGAATAGCAAGTGAACCATCATTGCGCGGTGTTGGAACAGCTCCAGACCCTTCAGGACCTGCCTTTGCAAGTTCGTCCATTGTTCTTGTATCAAAGGTTTTCTCTTTTGCTGGTACTGGCTTCGGTGCCTCAAGTTTGCTTGCCACAAGCTGTTGATTAGCTCCAGCTTTCATAAGAGTAGCTGATACATTCATAGTATGTGCGGTTGTCTTGGTATTACTGAATCGTTGAGTCTCAGCGACAATTCCTGTTAAGAATGATGTTGCTATCTGGTTATCGAGAATAACCTTTTCGCCTTGAATTGGTTCTAGAACTCCAACAACCATTTCACAAAGACTACTTGCATCTGCCTCAAACCAATTCACTGCTCCTAGTTCTGCAGTTTGCTTGTTATTAACACTGATCGTTACGGCATCATGAAGAATACGTCCGTGAGATGTTATAGCTTGATCTAGTTCCTCGCGCTGATGTACGCCAATAGCAATGATTACATCAACGTTAAAATCTCCCTGACTGAATTCAAGGTCGGCATCAGTAAGGCTTGTGTGGTAAGGCGTAATAAAAATTTTTACAAACTTATCTTCAACTTTATAGCGAAGCTTGTCTGCCTTAGCCTTATCTAGCGAGATAATGAAGTCTCTTAGGCTGTCGGTGGTCTTCTCTATAGTCTTTTCAGGTTGTAAAAATTCGATAGTAGATGGAGTAGCACCGCTATATACAGCAGTCGCATGCTTGTTAAGTTTATTAAGCGCTAAGGTTAAACCTATTGCAGCTGAAAGTTGGTCAACTGTTGGATTATTGCTAACTGTCACAAGGACATTGTTAGCTTTTTTTAACTGTTCTATAACTTGATTCTTAGGACTTGATGGAGCTGGTTGTGCCGTCTGAAATGCATCCATTGGAGGCATTGGTGGTACATACGGAGAGGTCGTAGCGTCCGGAAAAGAAGGCTGTGGCATCATTGGAGGCATTGCACCCATTGGAGGCATTGGTGGCATTTGATTAGCCATTGGCTGTTGTGGATCAACTCCTGTAGGCATGCCCTGAGTAGGCAACGCTTGTGTTGCTGGTGGCACGTAGGGTTGAACTGGTGATGCTGGATCCATATTTAGCTCGGCTTTTTATTTTAAGATTACTCTATGCTGAGAGTATCATATCCGCTTATGCAATACAAGATTTTATGACCCCCGGAGTCAATCATGGAATAGAGACACTTGTCGTATAGGGTTCAATCTGTTATAATTCTCTCGATAAACAATCAAATCTTAAAAGGAAATACATGCCAATTATCAAGTCAGCTAAAAAACGAGTTCGCATTGCTTCAAAGGCAGCAGTTCGTAACAGTAAAACAAAACGATCACTTCGAACAGCGATCAAAGCGTTTCAAGCGAATATTACTTCTAAAAATGCAGACAGTGCGCAAAGCGCTATCGATATTGCAGTCAAAAAAGGTGTAATACACAAGAATAAAGCAGCTCGTAAAAAGAAGCAGCTTGCTGAAAAAGCTAAACAAGCAAAATCAGCACCTGTAAAAAAGGCTGTAGCTAAGAAAGCCCCTGCTTCTAAAAAGCCAGTAGCTAAGAAAACAGTGGCAAAAAAAACTACAGCTAAAAAATAAGCGCTACGCTTGATTAAAATGCATGATAAGCTCCATTAGAGCTTCATCGCCATCAATTGGCTCACGCTTTAAGCGACATTCCAAATCCCTCGTCCTCTCGACGAGGGATTTTATATGCTCGAGCTGTATCTTCTGGACAAGCGAACTACTTTTTCGTACGACGTATGGATTAATCTTTGCTTCGCGTGCAATAGTGTCCGGGCTTTTAGATCCGCCCGTTTTTACGATAGCGAGAATGTGCAATTGCCAGACGATCATAGCAACGATCTGAAGAGGTTCAACCTTTTGCATTCGTTGCTCCCTATATAAATCAAGTGCCCTGACTGTTCGACCAGCAAATGTTTCTTCTATAAGATCAAAGATCGTGGACTGGACGTTTCGTGCCGTAAGAAGGTTAATTGAATCTTTTGTAATTACATTATTGTAGCTAAGTAGTTTATCAAGCTCGGACTGCACGGTACGTTGAGACATACCGACACGTTCTATTAAATAGCGTGCATCCTGCGACTGAATAGTTCCCTGCTCATAAGATACATAGTCACCTATCCATTTTATGAGTGCAGCCTCATTCAGCTCCTCAAATACTTTATTGTCTGCTTTCTTCTGAAGAAGCTTATAGAAGCTACTCCGTTTATCGAATTTTTCTTGCACAAATATAATATCAGTGTCATCTGAAATTGAATCTATACAACTGGCAAATTTTTCAATAAATTGCTTATTCTCTGCTGGATCCTGAACTATAAGTAATCTTTTGCCTGCAAGAAACGGCATTGCCTGCACACTTTCAATAAGGGTTGATGCTGACACCCGTGAAGCATCAAGATATTCTACTCCAAAATCACCCTGATCCTTTATGAAAGCTTGCGTTCGTTTACGCAAAGACTTCTGAAGCTCAAAGCTATTTGGACCCGAAAAAGACACAATCATTTAACTACCCTCTGGCATTTAGGACAGATATGGGTACCCCGCCCGGCAGAACGCATTTTAATAATTGTCGAGCCGCATCTCTGACAAGGCGTTCCTTCTTTACGGAATACTTTAGCAAATTGAATATAGCTACCCTTTTTACCTTCTGCATTAACGTAATTTCTATCTGTTGAACCACCCTTCTCAATACTCAATCGCAAGACAGAAATAATAGCCTGATGCAATGCACGACGTTTCACTTGCGATATCTGATCCACTCGAGTCTCAGGATGGATCTTAGCAGCCCAGAGACTCTCATCGGCATATATATTACCAATACCGGCAATGACTGTCTGGTCGAGTAGTACAGCCTTGATACGACTCTTTTTGCGTCTCATAATACGTTCTTCAAAAACCCTAAACGTAAATTCGCTTTGCAACGGTTCAGGTCCTAACTTTTTAAAAAAATCAATTTCAGGTACTGCGACCGTTGGCAGCAGTCTCATCCAACCAAATTTCCTTTGATCATTAAAAAAAAGTATGGCAGCATCGTTTAATGTAATCGTAACTCGAGTTGACCTGTCTGGAAGCAGACCAACAAGGCTTTCATTTGGATGCCCTGCCCCGAAACGTTTTTTTGCGCTACTTGATTCTTTAGTATCTACAAAAACGAGTTGGCCAGTCATTTTAAGATGGGTTACAAGTGAATACCCAGTGTTCAGATCGATAATTAGTACCTTACCTCGACGACGTACGGCCATAACTTGAGCTCCAATCAAAAAAGCGTTAATATCCTCTACGCTATTAGGAAATGATTTCTGATTATCATGGCGCGCTTCTTTAACCGTTCTTCCAACGAGTAATCGTTGTAATCCGGTTCGTACAGTCTCAACCTCTGGTAGCTCTGGCATGCCTATAGTATGACAGACAGTTGACTGCCTTTCCAAAAAATAAGTTACTGCGTATTTTATACTACAAGCCAAAGTCTAAACGTCGTTTATACTGAGACGTATATGAGTGAATCAATGCATGATATTTTATTGCGGCGGGATGATAGCGAACCGCCAGAGATTGCTGCCATCAAGAACTTCGTTTCACGACGCTTTAAAAGTGAAGCTGTAGTTGCAGTAAGAAAGAATCGAATCATTATAGACGTCTCTAGTGCTGCTCTTGCCGGTTCTCTCCGAATGCATATGTATGAACTGCAAAAGCTTGTTAAGCCAAATACGAAGATCTCAATTAAAATATCTTAATCCTTGATAGATAATTCTATGTCACGATGACACTGCTCATAATTGATATACTGAACGCTTTTCATGCCAAGACTTTCAGCAGCTGAACAGTACGTTGCCATATCGTCAATATAGAGAACTTCCGTTGACTGAAGCCCGAGACGTTCACAAATTGTTGTATACATAATTGGTTCAGGTTTGTTATGCCCTACCTCAAAAGATAAGACCATTGCCTTAAATAATGACTGCTCTTCTAGAGTAAGAAAGTCTTCCCTGAGCCAGTTATTGCCAACATTACTGAGCAAGCCAATACTATAGTTCTTAGATAGTTCCTTGATATAACGTAAGAGTGCAGTATTCTTTGAAATATTATGGCCGGTAATGTCTTCCATTTCCGTAAACTCTGTTCCAGTTATTCGCATTATAGAATCGTGACAGTGTTGCTTACTTATGCGTCCAGCCCCATATTCTCTATGTATATCAGAAACCGCTGACTTATCAATATTAGCCGGCAGACTATCTAAAAATTCATGCCATAGGTCTGCGGTTAAGACTCCAAAACAATCAAAAACTATTCCTCGTATCATTACCCTACTATATCAGACGATGCTGAAAGAATATTTAGATAACAATATTGAACATGAACCTGTCACGGTTCGTAATTTGTCGATCAAACAAAATTCGGACTACTGGGTTATTTGCACCCGAGGTTCCTTGGCTACCGCATGTTGTCGCCCAAAATCTTTGAACCTGTTTCTGGCCGTCATAAATTTCGTATACAAACTTCTGCCCAAGTGGACATGCACCTTCGTCATCTGCCTTTTTAGTCTTACGCTCTTTTCCATAACCCTTACTTTCAATAGCAGCTAGGAATGTTGCATAAGCCTCTTGGTTGTTGGCCTCTTTTTGAGACTTAATTACGTTATTCTGATATCCTTCGATCACTTCAATTAGACGGTACTCTCTAGTTACAGTAGTTCGGACGGCACGATACATGTTGTTTCCACGAACGTTACCTTCAACTGTATACACCATTCGTGAATCACGGTTTGTATAATCCCGTACTGTTAGCGGCTTTTGAGGAGCAGCGGATGGAGCTGCATTTTTCTTTGTTCCACTACCAAAAATAAGGAATAATATAAATAATATTCCGAAGACAACTGTTAGAAAGATAATAAAACGCTTACGTCGATCCATAAAATAATCCTTTAATACCAGTATAATAGCATATAATGCTTACTTTTGCAACTATTAAGCTAGAGCTTACCCCAGTTGTCGCCAATACTCACATCTACGTCTAATCGAACATCGAGCTTGTATATGTGTTCCATAACTTCTTTAAGCATGGTAGCTATTTTTTTCGCATCTTTAGTGTCACATTCAACGAGAATCGAATCATGTACCTGCAGCAGCTGCTTTGGTTTACGGGTTGTAGCCGGCCATGCATCGAGTTTCTTTTGAACAGCAATCATGGCCATTTTCATTAAGTCAGCTTCTGTTCCCTGTGTGGGCATGTTTTTTGCCGCACGCTCAGCAGCCGACCGAACTGCAAAATTAGACGAATGAATATCCGGCATTGGACGGCGGCGTCCAAATAGCGTTTCAACATAACCGTCCTTGCGTGCTTGATCTTCGAGTTTTTTAAGATATTCACGAAGCGGTCCTCTTACTTCAAAGTATTTATCGATAAAATGCTTGCTTTGAGCGTATGTCATGCCTGTAGCAGCAGTTAATCCATGAGGGCTCATGCCATATAAAACTCCAAAATTGATTACTTTAGCATCTCGGCGCATGCTTTTTGTTACATCTTCCGGATCCCTATCGTAGACTTGTGCAGCAGTTAACGTATGTATATCAATTCCCCTGTTGAATGCATCAATCATGTCACGATCTCCGGCCATGACGGCAACAAGTCGCAGCTCAAACTGGCTGTAATCCGCGCTAACGAATGTCATTCCCTCGTCTGCAACGAATGCGGTACGTATTTTTTTACCAAGATCGCTTCTAACTGGGATATTCTGGAGATTAGGTTCTGTGCTGCTCAATCTGCCAGTCTGGGCGATCGTAAGGTTAAATGTCGTATGAATTCGTGACGCCTCATCTACAAGAGTAGGCAATGTGTCGATGTATGTATTCTTGAGCTTAACAACCTCACGAAATTGTGTAATCATGTCGATAATTGGATGACTTCCTCGTAGTTTATCAAGCTCGCTGGCTGCAGTAGAATACGCAGTCTTCCCTTTTTTTATTCCAGTAGTATCTAGCTTCAGCTCTTTAAATAGGACATCTGCAAGTTGAGTGGGGCTGGCAATATTAAATTTATGTTCAGCAAACGAATAGATCTGTTTCTCCAAATCCTCGATAAGACCTTCTACTTGCTTGGACATGAGACTCAAATACTGTGTGTCTAATTTAATACCTTCGTATTCCATTCGCGCTAGCACAGGGATAACTGGCCATTCAATGTCTACTGCGAGTTTCTTCATTGCATGCAGCGGGTTCATTTCTTCTGTCTGATGCTTGTATAGCCCATGGATCACCGCCACAACGTCGGCGGCAGTTGCTTCTGTAGCATCAAGGTGAACACTAAGGTCGTGTGCAGCAAGATCTTCTAAGGATTGTTCTCTGCGTAGACTATTCAGTAGAAAAGCGCCTATCAGAACGTCATGTTCTACGGCCGGTAATTCAATACCTAATGCGAGTAGCGCTCGAAATGATAGCTTAAGATCATAGCCTACAACTGACTCGTAAGACATGAAACAAGTTGCTAAAAAGTTCTTAATAGCTAGAGGATCAAGTTCGCTAACCTCAATGACAAAAGTATGTTCATCAAATCCGAGAATTATGCGCTGTAACTCTTTTGATCGGCCGGGTTTTAGCTCAGTGTGTAAGACTAGTGTTTTGCATACCGGAATTGATATCCTACTAAGATCTTCATCAGACTGTATAGTAGTTATCTTGCCGACTTTG
>CALRBD010000009.1 GCA_943353855.1 uncultured Candidatus Saccharimonas sp. | reverse complement strand
TTACTCAACAACCAATGATCTGCTGCGCTGTTGGCTTTTGGTGTAGGATCGGTATCTTTAGGAACGTTTTCTTGAACAAAACGGGCAATGTTCCAAAGTTTGTTACAGAAGTTTCGAGCGCCGATTATCCTGGATTCAGTAAAAGGCCTGTTGCTGCCTGCCGTCTCTCCAGTGACTATGCCCATACGGAAGGCATCTGAGCCGTACTCTTTTACTTTCTCGATTGGATTAACAACGTTGCCCTTACTCTTGCTCATCTTTTGACCATGTTCATCTTGGATAAGGCCATGGAGGTATACTGATTCAAAAGGTATTTCACTGGTTTCATAGAGACCTAACATGATCATCCGGCTGACCCACTGGTAGAGAATGTCTGAGCCCGTCTCCATGACACTTAGAGGATAGAATGATTTAAAGTCATCCCCATCTGGATAATCGAGGGTAGCATAAGGCCAGCTTGAACTACTGAACCAGGTATCAAATACGTCATAATCTCGATGATAGATAACTCCATCCACAGTAACTGATTCTTTTTCAACGCGGGTGTCAAAAATCCATTTACTTGGGTCTTCGGAGCTTTGGAAGGCAGGAATTGGTATTCCCCATGCAATCTGACGGCTTATATTCCAATCACGCAAGTTCTCAAAGTAAGTTATGAGCTGCTTCTTTTTATTTTCAGGGTAGAAAATAATACTATCTTTTTTGAGGGCTTGGATAGCCGGCTTAGCTAAAGATTCTACTCTCACAAACCACTGTTCTCTGAGAAGCGGCTCTATAACAGTCCCACATTTATAACAGTGTCCGACGTTGTGGGTTATTTCTTCGCGTTTTTCATGAAAATCAAGATCTATAAGTTCTTGTACTATCTTTTCTCTAGCTACGGCTACGCTGAGACCAACGTATTCTTTAGGTGAAGGAGTAATCATGGTGCCGTCGTGCCCAATTACGCTCAGTTGAGGTAGGTTATGACGAGTTGCCATGTCGAAGTCATTTTGGTCGTGAGCCGGAGTAATCTTTACTGCTCCTGTACCAAACGATTGATCTACTGCATCGTCTGTTATTACGGGAATATCTCTGTCGACTATTGGTACTCTAACCGTCTTGCCTACCATAGCTTTATAACGGGGGTCATCTGGGTGTACGGCAACAGCCATATCGCCTAGCATAGTCTCTGGTCGAGTAGTCGCTACAGTTATATGACCAGAGCCATCAGAAAGAGGGTATTTTATGTACCATAAATAACCTTTTGTCTCTTTGTGTGTAACTTCGATGTCTGCAAATCCAGTACCGTGGTAAGTACAGAAGTTAACGAGCTTCTCTGCTCGATATACTAGACCGTCTTGCCACATCTTTTCAAACGTTTTATAAGCCTGAGCGACAATTTTTTTATCTAGGGTATAGGTGTAGCGTTTCCAGTCAGCGCTGGCTCCAAGTATTCTGAATTGCGAGAGGTAATTTGTCTTGTTCTTATCTACAAAATCCCATATTTGTTTATAAAGCTCTTCCCTGCTGTAGTCGAATCGACTCTTGCCGATGCTTGCTAAGTATTTTTCATATACTACCCATGTTTCAAAGCCTGCATGATCCGCTCCTGGAAGAAGTAATGAGGCCTCCCCTTTCATGCGGTGGTAACGAACAGCGATATCCTCTAGTGCTAGGGTAAGTCCATGTCCGATATGTAAGTCGCCATTGGCATTTGGCGGTGGAATGACGATGCTGAACGACTCTTTAGAGCCCCTGTGCTTAGGAGTAAAAGCATCATGTTTTTCCCATAAATCATAGATCTTTGATTCATATTTTCCTGGGTCATATGTTTTTGTTAGCTTCATTAGATTCCTTTATTAGTCCACGCTCTTGGTCTTAACAGTGTACGCTCCCCTGTTGCGTCTTGCATGTATCATACCACCTCTGTTGAGTTATGTAAAAGTCCCCGTATAATCACGTGAAAAATGGCACTAGTTTCTAAGACTCTATTCCCCTAAAGTCATAATCACCAGCGCCAATCATTTCTAAATTGTGTGTAACCTCACTTTTTGCAAGGTTACACAAAATGTTTGTTTTCAGACTTAGAATACTCGCCTATATGCAGGGTAGTCAATATTGACATAAGCATTATAATATTACATAACTTACATACTGAGCTGGGGAGCTATATCTAGAGAATAAGGGTCAGCTGTAGGCCTATTATTTAGTGCCGTAAAACAACCTAAAGTGGCTATCATTGCACCATTGTCGGTACATAGTTTTGGATCAGTATAATGAATTTCAATTGGCAAGCGTTCAGATAGTTGCTTGCGCAACTCTTTATTGGCAGCAACTCCTCCACCAATGACCACTGAGGCAGGGGAGAACTCTTCAAATGCTTTAACGGTTTTGTCGACTACTGTTTCAACAGCCGTGCGCTGAAAGCTGGCAGCAACGTCTGCTATTTGAGACTCGCTGAGAAGCTCTGCAAGCTTAAAGCTGGGGAAGTCGTGATCTTTACCGCACAGTTGCTGGACGGCTCTTAGAACGGCTGTTTTAGGCCCTGAGAATGAATAATCATAGGGGGCTTCAAGTTTAGCTTTGGGAAACTTAAATGCGCTGTCGTCGCCGTGCTCGGCTGTCTTGCTTAGGCTCGGACCGCCAGGGTAGGGAAGACCTAGGATCTTAGCCACCTTATCAAAAGCTTCTCCGATGGCATCGTCATGTGTTTGGCCAAGTAAAGTATAGTCAAAATGATCTTTGAAAAGTACCAATTGGCTATGTCCACCACTGACAATAAGAGCTAGAAGGGGGAATTTAGGCGCCTCAGTAGGCAGGACATATCCTTCTAGATTTGTTTCTGTTAAGAAGTTAGCGTATACATGGCCTTCGACGTGGTTGATAGCGTAGAGGGGCTTTTTTTTCGTAATGGCAAGAGTTCGAGCCGTCATAACACCAACTAGCAGGCAACCGCCAAGCCCAGCTCCGTAGGTTACGGCGATAGCATCGATATCGTCCCAAGTGCATTTAGCATCGCTTAGAGCCTGTTCTACGACAGGGGTGATTGATTCAATGTGACTTCGTGCTGCAATTTCCGGAACGACACCGCCATATTTGGCATGCAAATCCATACTGCTAGCAACAACATTAGATAGAAGACGTGTTCCGTCTTCAACTACCGCTGCAGCAGTTTCGTCGCAGCTCGACTCTATACCAAGAACTCTCATATTGATAATTCTACCTCTTTTAGGCTATGATATGGAAATAAATACAAAATAAAAAAAGTCCGTATGGAAAATAACCCTAACAATCATCCCAAAAGCCAACTTTCTCCTGAAGCGATAGAGACACTGTCTGCTCTGCACGACGGATTTAATATTATTCAAGCGACCGACTGTACACCGAACATTCTATCGCGCCAATTTAGAATATCGTATGGCGTTGGACTGGAGGCGCAAAATACGGCGATGATAGCTGCACTAGGTGATAGTGGAGAAGTTCTTACCGGAGCCGAAAAAATTGAATCGGCTGATTCAGCTGCCCTAAGTGAGCTTCTTGAGCATAGGCCTGCGTTCTTCAAAATCGATACTAGTATTTTATCTGACGAGCTACGTGAGGCTTCGTCTATATTTGATGCTGACGATGCGGGCGCTATTTTACGAGTAGCATTTACTGGTAGCTCAATATATGGGAGTAAAATCGATAGTTTTCCAGCCATCAAAAATAACGAAGTCGTATCTAGAGTCCTTGTCACTAAGCGTCATGAATCAGACCATCGATCAAAAGATGAAATTGAGAAGAGCCTGAATTACGTGACCCTACCGAGCCAGGTTGCTCTAACTGAAGATAGTGTGATTGCTGCGGTAAGATTCGTTGAAGATGATGGACAGCTAAAGTCTATAACCCAAAGTGAGCTCGACGACTGGTTGGATCGTTATGAAAAGGCCGGACTTGATGTCGGTAATGATATCTCTACAAAAGACGAATCGCTCGATAATTTTATACTTTACAGGGGAGCACTTCATTGGTGTGATGGCGATGTTCTTGCAGCACGGCCACTTGATCCTCAAGAAACCGCATCCAAGGTGGAGGCCATGAGAAACAAGCTTCAGCATTTTGTAAAAGTGGCATCTAGCTAAAACGCTTGTATACTAAGGCTATGGCACTACGAACAATTCTAAAGAAAATAGTTCCTCAGAAACTTTTTTCTAACCTAGAACCCACCGGACACTTAATAGAAGCAGTTGCTTCTCAAGTTGCCTACGGTTTTCCTGCACGAAAGCTTAAAGTTATCGGAGTGACAGGCACTGACGGTAAAACCACGACTTCAACGATCATCACCCAGATGCTGCGACATGCCGGCTACTCTGTGGCTATGGTGACTACAATCTCGGTAGACTACGGCGATGGCAAAGGAGAACGACCTAACCCTAGTCGGATGACTACAATGGGGGCATCAAGCCTAATGAAGATCTTAAAGCGCGTCGCTTCTAACGATGTTGAATGGCTAGTACTAGAGACTACCAGCCATGCTTTAGCGCAGCACCGCGTCTGGGGTGTACCGTACTATATAGCCGTCTGGACTAATCTTGGACATGAACACCTTGACTACCACAAAACTTTTGAACGGTACCGTGACGCAAAACGCATGCTGTTCAAGCAAACAGACGCCTGCAAAAAAGGATTACGAATAGGCATCATTAACGCCGATGATCCTAGCGCAAAGTACTTCATCAAAGACATTGAAACCCCGATAACATATGGAATCCATAGCGGTGAATTACGAGCCGAAAATGTGAAAGTTAAAGCCACTGGCTCGACATATACGGCAGTCATGGGTGATTCAGACTACCAAATAGAGTGTCATTTGCCAGGGACTTTCAATGTATATAACAGTTTAGCTGCGATTGGAGTTGGGCGAGCGATTGGTCTTGATGCAGTTGATATAGAGCAGGGTATTGCTAGCATTGAATCAGTAGAAGGACGCATGACACGAGTAGATGAAGGCCAGGACTTTGATGTAATTGTAGATTATGCACATACACCAGAAAGCTTTGAAAAATTATTCCAAGAGATTAAGCCTCTTACCAAGGGAAGGCTTATAACAGTTTTTGGTAGCGCTGGACGACGGGATGAAAAAAAGCGTGCCGTACAGGGCTCCACAGCTGGAAAATACTGCGACATAGTCATCGTTACCGAAGAAGATGACCGAGATGCCGATGGCGAAGCAATACTTAAAGATATTGCATCAGGCGCACAGAGCGAAGGTAAGACTATAGATAAAAACCTCTATCTGATTCATAAAAGGGAGCATGCAGTCGAGAAGGCTATAAGTATTGCGCGAACCGGTGACGTTATTCTATTGCTCGGCAAGGGACATGAGAAGTCTATTTTAACGAATGGACCAGATGCTGCAAAAAAGAGACATGAGCTCCAGAATGACAATGATCCAAAGCGTGTTATTAAACGACAGTATGATGAAGTTAGCGTAGCCCGAGCAATATTACAGAAAAAGAGTTAGGCACTTTACACCGCCACCAGATTTTTGAAATTCACTAATTGGCACAGGAAATACTTCTAGGCCTAAAGCTCTATATTTTTCTTGTAGATTCGTTGCCCCCTCAGGGATTACTATTCTTTTCCCGTCGCTTGCACTATTGAGTCCATATGCCACTGCATCTTCATCTGTCGCCTCAATAACGTTAGGGACAACTGATTTAATTGTCTTAATAGAGTCTTCGCTGAAAGCCTTAGGGTAGATAGCGACCGTAGTATCGTTAACTATCGTAAGTGCAGTATCAAGATGGTAAAAACGTGGATCAATAAGCTGTAACCCGATAGTCTTTACCCCTAGGAAATCAGCAATTTCATTATGACTGGGCTTGTCGGAGCGCCAGGGGAAGCCTGCAAAAAGAATATCATTCCAAAATAGTGCATCACCTTCACCTTCAAAGTCATACTTTGGGGTATGAAGTTCAGTATATCCCTGTGATTTAAACCATTCTTCAAATTTTGCGGTTTCAGGTTGTCGATCAGGCTGGCGAAAGGTAGGTAAAACCACTTTTTTGCCATGTACGAGCGCACCGTTAGCGGTGAATACCATGTCCGGAAGGCCATCTACGGGCTCTATAAGGGAGACGTTCCAGCCTAGCTTATCTTTATATGTCGCAAAGAGTTGTTGCCACTGCGTTTCTGCAAGCTGCTTATTAACAGGGTTGTCGGTATGCATCCATGGGTTAATTTCATAGGCTACATCAAAGAACTTTGGCGCACACATAAGTATATTCATGGGTAGTAGTATACCAATAGAAGCCATAAACCCTAGACCATTAGCGGATTGACAAATAACAGTATAAATGATAAAATATACTTTAACTAAAGAGGTTCAGATGTTTGATAAAGTCTTAGAAGGTGCAATTCATACTATTCCTGTTGTTATGCCTGATTATCACCCTGATGCCGCTGACATCAATGAAGCAATAGATAATGGAACAGCTAGCTGTGCAGCACGT
This sequence comes from uncultured Candidatus Saccharimonas sp., assembly GCA_943353855.1. GTDB lineage: Bacteria > Patescibacteriota > Saccharimonadia > Saccharimonadales > AWTP1-31 > CAJAXB01. Next base: position 19,460 of record CALRBD010000009.1, on the reverse strand, counting down.
TCCTACATGAGTACATTGCTTGTAAGGTACGCTCTTCCAAATGAAAAACTATATTTCATTGAGTTTGGATTTGACCCAGAGCATGGCAGTGACTACAAAGGTAAAGAGGGCACGTATCTTAAGATGGGTCATGCTGTCGCGCGTTTCTATGTTCCTGAAAAACCAACTCTTATAATTGAATCTTACGATGATGGATCAATGGAAATTAAGAAACAAAACTCCGATCACGATTCATTTATATGGAGTGCCGACCCATATGAAGGCTACTGTAACTATTTAGAAAAAGCCTGTTTAGATGTTGAAGTCAGGAATGATGAAGTTCTTAACTGTTATTTGAAGCAACTCGTTCTTAAGCGCAGCTAACAACAGAAATGTTGACAGATAAATTGGCACTCAGATATTATGAGTGCTGAATATTAGCACTCTAAAATATATAGTGCTAATGGCTAACAAATGTATTAAGGAGTAGAAGTAACATGACTATACAACCAATGGCCGACTATATTGTCGTACAGGCAGAGGAAGCAGCACTAAAAACAGCTAGCGGACTATATCTTCCGGGCAATGCCCAGGAGAAACCAACCACAGCAAAAGTTGTGGCGATCGGTAAGGATGTTGCCGATGTCAAAGTAGGCGACAGGGTAATTTATAAGAATGAGTACGAAGCAACAAATGTTAAGTCTGGAAAAGATGAGTACACGCTTGTTAATAAAACGAACATCATAGCAACGGTTAAATAGAGGAGTATTGAACAATGGCTAAAAAAGTATTTTATGATGATGATGCACGAAGACGTGTACTTGGCGGCGCAAAAATATTATATGACGCCGTAAAGACGACTATGGGACCAAAGGGCCGCAATGTTGTTATTAGTAAGAGTTACGGTGGCGTGACTGTAACTCATGACGGTGTAACGGTTGCTAAGGGAGTAGATATTGCCGATGTTGACGATGAAACACTCGGCTATAAAGTAGGTGCCGAGCTTATTAAGCAAGCTGCTAACAAAATGAATGATGTGGCAGGAGACGGTACAACTACGGTAACTGTATTGACCTACCATATCTTAAATGAAGCGAATAAGCTTATTGCAGCTGGGCATAACCCAATGATGCTTAGAAAAGGGCTAGAAGCTGCAGCACATGACGTTATTAAAAAATTGGGCGGCATGGCTGAAGATATTAAGGGTAAGAAATCACGTGTTGCAGAGGTCGCTACTATTAGTGCTGGAGATGCGGAGATTGGTAATCTCATCGCCAATATTATAGATAAAGTTGGTAAGGACGGTGTTGTAACTGTTGAAGAAGGACAAGGACTAGAACTAGAGAGCGAAGTGGTTGAAGGCTTTACTATGGACCGTGGCTTTGTAAGTGCCTACATGGTTACTGATACAACTCGCATGGAAGCGGTATTCAATAAGCCGTCTATCCTTATTACTGATAAAAAGATTAGTTCCGTACAGGAATTTATACCATTACTCGAAAAACTAGCTCAAGCAGGTAAGAAAGATCTCTTTATTATCGCAGAAGACGTAGAAGGCGAAGCTCTAGGTACGCTCATTCTAAACAAACTAAAGGGAGTCTTTAATACTGTAGCTGTTAAAGCACCAAGCTTCGGGGATAAGCGTAAAGACCGACTTGAAGATATAGCCATTCTTACTGGCGGCACAGTTATTAGCGAAGACCAAGGTACGACTTTTGAAGAAGTTGAGCTCAATATGCTCGGTTCAGCCAGAAAAGTTATTGTCACAAAGGATGAGACAACCATTATCGAAGGTGCGGCCAAAGCAAGTCATATCAAAGCTCGTATCACTCAAATCAATGCTCAAATCAAAGAATCAACCAGTGAGTACGATCGTGAGGACCGTGAACGACGACGCGCCAGCCTAGAAGGCAAGGTTGCCGTAATAAAGGTTGGTGGAGCCACCGAAACAGAAATAGAAGAGAAGAAGTTCCGTGTCGACGATGCAGTTGCTGCAACAAAAGCAGCCTTAGACGAAGGTATCGTTGCTGGAGGTGGAGTTACACTCATTAACCTTGCTGGTCATATCAAAACGACAGGACATGACTCTCAGGCGGCAGGGGCACAGCTTCTTCAAAACGCGCTAGAACAACCATTCCGAATTCTACTTGAAAATGCTGGCGTCAATCCAGACGAATGGCTTCCTCAAGTGAAAAAAGGTAAAGCCGGACAGGGAATAAACGTAAATAAGCCAACAACTCTTGTAGACCTGAAAGCTAATGGTGTCGTAGATCCAGCACGAGTTACTAAAGAGGCTATACAAAATGCTGTTTCAATCGCCGGAACAAGCATGACTATGGGCGCCCTCGTTGTTGACGTACCTGAAAATGAGTCACCAGCCGCAGTTCCTGGAATGGGCGGCGGCATGGGCATGATGTAGCCCCTAGTCATCATTGACAGATAAGCGTAAGCGTGCTAGCATTTTATATGAAGTAACAAAAAATAAAAAAAAGGTAAAAAATAAAATGAAAATGTTTAACAGACCTCCTAAGGAAGTACCAATTCCTGATACGGCGATTAGTCATGAGCAAGCTGAAGTAGAGGCTTACGCTATGAAGCCATTGTTAGACGAGTCAATTGAACGTGGAAAAGACGCTCAAGCTGCAAAATGGTTAGTGGATAATCCCGGAAAGGTTAAGGATGCTAACTCTACTGATACTTTGTATGATGATCCTGTAAATAAATCTAAATTCAGGACTCTTTTACCCGGAAGAAGTTATGAGGATCGTAAAAGTGACTCAAAAATTTTGAATCAAGAATCCCAAGATCTATTAGCAGGAGCTGAACAAGAAGCTACTGATGCAGGTAAAAGATATAATTCAGGAGAAACCACGGATAAAACAACTGAAGAACAAGATGAATTAGCTAAGTCACGTAGAAATGAACTGGCTACTAAATTAGTTGGTGGCACTGCCCCTGAGGGATGGGGAGAGCCATCAGACAGACAAGTTGAGGGTATGGCAAATGATTTACAAAATGTTGACCAAGCTAATCAAGCTCCAAAAGTACAAGAGAGGGTGTGGGGGCCAGCTGCAGTAGAAGCAGCACGTCGTACTGTAGAGAATGTAGGGAAAGAATAAACCTAATAATTAATTTTGAATAATTACTCAAGTTAGCCATGGAACATTTAAATAGTCCTGAAATGCCTAAACCTGTTCAAATATTTGAGCAAATCAATGAGTTTCATGAAGATTTCTATAAATTAGTTCCTCAGTACGATCGTGAGATTTGGTCTCCAAAAAAGGCAATAAAAAATCGTGCTGGTGGTTGCATGTCTGAGCTTCTATATGTTTCTGGAGGTTTGCTCTACAAAGGTACAGTTAAAGAAGAAGACTTAAGTGTACGTTTTAGCTCTTCTCACGGAAAAATGATTAAAAAGGGTATGATAGGCGACCAGATGCCTGACTTTAAGCATGTCGTACTTCTACTTAATATCGATAATCAACAATATGAATGCGATTTTAGGCTCAATAGGGCAGATGAAAGGCCACAATTTAGCAAGGTGCCAAATGATTCTAATAGTTATTCAGATAAAGCTATAGAGTTCTTCACGCTTAAGGACGGACTAAAGGAATATGCTGGTCGTACAGGCGTCCAGAAAGAAGATATTCCGACCATTGCCGAAATTGTTTCTATTCATGCTCCGCATCAACCTAGTCATGATACGGATCAAGTGCGCTTCGACGAAGACTTCTAGTTAGTTGCAAAACATCCAATAATGTATTATTATATGTACATTATTTAAAGGTGTTACATGAAACTATTTAAGCGTCGGCAAAAAAATGTAAGTAATTCTGTTATCCCACAGGAAATTCAAGACTACTCACAGACTGAACATCGAGAAAAGATGGGCATTGCAGTGCTTGTTGGATTTATATCTTTAATACTTACGTTAATCGTATTATTTGGTATGTTCGTCGGTGGAAGATGGATGTATCGTAAGTTAGCTGGAACTGATACTAAATCAAATAGCACAACTGTAGTTGAGAAGAGTGCAGACGAGGCTAAAGCTGTATCAAAGCAAGATAGTCAAAAAGATGCATCTAATGCTTCAGAAGCTGCTGCAAGCACTCCAGCGAGTCCTGCACAACAATCCGAAAACCCAACTACACCTGTCACTCTGTCTTCATCTCTACCAAGTACTGGTCCTGATCTAGATCTCTAAGCTATTTTTCTTCTTCTTTATCTTGTGTAAAGTAGTTAATCTCATTAACTATATCTAGAAGTGCTTGTGCGCGAACTTTTTCGTCAGTAATATCTTTTGCTGAGTCATAGGCTGATTGTACAAGACTTTGATCGTCAGAAGCTTGAATAAGCATCATCGTGGTTCTAAATTTTTCTTCAGGTGTTTGTTCTAACTGGCTGAGAAGAGGGGTTAGATCTTGTAACGCATTTTTTTTGATAGACATTAAGTCGTTATCTGAACTCGTGGATTCTTTTGTTTCAGAAGGAGCAGGATCACTTGTTGAGGGCTCAGGAGTCATGGTTGGCGTTGGCTCAATTGCAGTTGGAGCAACTGTTTCTGTTGAGGGCTCAGGAGTTACTGCAGTTGTATTGTATGTTCCGGTATCGGCTGTTGTAGTTGGCGTTACTGTGGTATCAGTTGTTGCTGCTGGCTCCGGTACAACTGCCGTACTTTGTGCTTGTTGATTCTGATCGAACATTTTCCACCCCCATTGATTGATTTATGCTTATTTACAATAAGTATAGCATAAGAATTATTTAGTAAAAATACCGTATACTATAAGGGTAAATGAGGAAAAAATAATGCTTGATGACTTAAAATACATTCACGATAAAGATGCTCAGGACGCACTTGGTATAGCCGCGAAACAGCCACACCAACTTCTTCACGATTTTAAGATTCAGAAGCAAGACTTTAAAAGCGTAACAAATATCGTATACGCGGGTATGGGCGGCTCCGCTTTAGCTGCAACTATCGCCTCTTCGGTTCCAGGATTCAAGGTACCTTTTGAAATATCTCGTCAATACAATATCCCAAATTATGTATCTAGCAATACGTTATTCATAGCCGCTAGCTACTCAGGTAATACCGAAGAAACAATTTCGGCTTTGGAAGAAGCCATAGCCCGTAAGGCGCAGATAGTTATCATTTCAGGAGGTGGTAAATTACAGGAAATTGCCAAGGAAAAAGGTTATCTACATATTCAGCTGCCAAAAGCAGAGCAGCCTCGATACGCAGTATTTTATAATCTCAAGGCGTTGCTTCAACTTTTAGATTCTTCTAAGCTTCTGGCAAGTGAAATTAATGAAAATGAGCTAAAACAAACGGCAACATTTCTAGATAACGAAGCTGCAAAACTTATTCCTACAGTTCCTATTAAACAAAACCCAGCAAAACAGCTTGCCCTTGAGTGTATGGGGAAGAGCATCGTTATTTACTCTGGACCTTTTCTGACTCCTGCTGCCTATAAATGGAAGATTAGTTTTAATGAAAACGCCAAGAATGTTGCGTGGTACGGGACACTGCCGGAATTTAGCCACAATGAATTCATTGGCTGGAGCTCACACCCCCAAGTTAAACCTTACACAGTGATTGACCTAGAGACATCATACGACCATCCTCAGGTCACGAAGAGGTTTTCTGTGAGTACAAGGCTCCTTTCAGGAAAAAGACCTCAACCACATACCCTAAATGCTTTAGGTGAAACACCGCTACAACATATTTTATGGACAATTATGATGGGTGATTTCGTATCAATCTATCTGGGTCTTCTCAACGGGCAAAATCCTACACCAGTTGATCTTGTTGAAAAAATGAAAAAAGAACTAGCTTAAATTGGCTTATCTTTTAGGCCAAGTAGATACCCTATGTAGCTAACAATAAAGTGCAATACAAAATAAGTAAGTATCACGAGAAGATAGTCGATCCCTGCAAGTCTAACAAAAGGTAGGCTAAAGAGGAGGGCACCCATTACATAGTCAAGTTGGTCAAAGAGTAGCCAGCTACTACCAGAAGGTATTTCTTTCTGACGCTTGAAGAAGCTTTCTACGGCATCTCCCAGTAGTGCACCAAAACCAATAGCACAACCGAGGGCAACGCCGTTTAGAGTAGATCCAGTATCGATACTGATATTCGGATATAGTAACCAGGCAATAAAACCAGATACTAATGTTCCAGAAACTAAGCCTCGCCAGGTTTTGTTGGCTCCTAGAAGGCGCTTGCCCCTAAAAGACATTCCACCATCTATAGGAGCTTTTAGTTTATCCAGAACTGGTATTTTTTTTACTAAAACTGGGACTGCATTAGCAACGCCGGCAGGAAGAAAGAGAAGTAGTGCTGAAATATATGTGCTCATGTTTATTTTTTTATTTTAGCACGAAAGCGATTGTATTTTGGATAGAATAGACTCAAGAGAGGAGGGCGCTTAGTTGTTAGTCGTGCCGTCTTAAGTATTTCAAGAAAGGACTCTTTAGTGGGAACAGTTTCGACAGAAGAATATGTGGTTCCAATGCCTTTTAATCCATGGGCATCACTGCTTGCAGCACCGATTTTATTATGAAGCCTTGCCCAGGTAAGTGCCTGCGGTCCTTTATTCTGAAACACAGCTCGACCGTTATATACTTCAACAATATCTATTTCATCAGAAATACTGTCAATTGCCGCCTGAGTTACTCCTTTGCGTACGGTTTCAAAAGGATGAGGTATATAAACAAGACCTCCTTGAGATTTTATTGCCTGCACGGTCTTTATAGCGGTTAGTCCTGGCTCAATCTTTTGATTAAGGAAGAGACCAATGATTTCTCCCTCAAGACTGGTTATTTCTTCACCAATAATAATTCGAGGTCCTAGCTTATTTTGAATTACTAGTGCTTGCTCGATTGAGTCGTGGTCGGTAACTGCAATCATATCTAGGACTTTATCATCGAGAAGTCTGCCATATTCCTCTATTGTAATGCCTCCATCTGGAGATCCAACAGAGTGAGTATGGAGATCTATTTTAATCATAGCTTCTGGCTGATTTTATGGAATCTTCCAATTGCTGTAAGGGTACTCGTCACTGCGATAAAAACTAGAGCGTAGCGCAGTGTATTAGTTAAAAGGCCAACGATTAAAACAAACATACGTATTTCAAAGCGCATTATTCCATCTGCGAAGATACGGTTTATATCACTCGGACTTAATTTTTTATCAGATATGGCAGTCTCGCCCTTTGCTTTTACGTAACTTACCACCAGAGAGGCACCACAAGCTGCCACTGCCCAACCGGCCCAGCCAGCATAACCTGATGCAACCAGAGCACTACTAGCGCCGATGTATAGGATAACCTCTTTAATTCGGTCTGTGCTGGCGTCAAGTAGCATGCCTCTACTGCTAGATTTTTTCTGGGCTCTAGCAAGTGCCCCGTCGACACTATCAAAGAGGCCAAAGAAGACTAAAAGTCCAGCTGCTAAATAGTTTTTCTGAATAGCTATAAGCCAGGCAATAGGGATGTGGGAAAACAGACCAATCAGCGTAATAACATCTGCTGACAGTTTGCCACCAGTCGCCTTATTTAGAGTAATTGCCAATGCGGACATCAGCGCTTTTATTGCATTACGGATAATATCGATGAACTGATCAAGTAACTTCATGGTTTTATTATACCGCAGTATTTAATGGTAGCAGGGTATAATGTTAGGTATGCATAGACAATATGTCCTTAAGACAATGGCGTTGGCGAGTCTCGGAAGTATTGCGCTGTTTATCTTTAGGGCACTTTATTTTCAAAGTAACGACTACTGGTATCTTAACTGGAACCTGCTACTCGCTTGGTTACCATTGCTGTTTTCATGGATTCTCGTACAACAGTTAAAATCACACAGATGGCTTCGTTGGCAGACTATATTGACCACAATCCTTTGGCTAGGCTTTTTGCCGAATAGCTTTTATCTTGTTACAGATTTTATTCATCTCCAACACACAGCTAACGCATCACTGTTGTATGACGCAGTACTACTGTTCTCATTCAGCCTTAACGGCTTTATGCTCGGATACGTAAGTATTGCTCAGGTTCACCAGGAGCTCAAAAAAAGGTTACAAATCAGGGATGTGCGAATTGTATTAGGAATCGTATTCTTGGCCTGTAGCTTTGCAATATATCTGGGTAGGTACTTACGTTGGAATTCATGGGATGTATTAATTAATCCAGCAGGAATACTCTTTGACGTTACAGACCAGTTTATAAATCCCGGGGCATATGGGCAATCGTTCCTCACAACTGCTTTATTCTTTGTGTTTATTAGTTCTTTGTACGCAATAATATGTCGTTTTGCATCTATTCTACAGTTCAAAAAACATAAATAGCCAAGCATCAGTGGTCAGTTTATCGTTTTGCAGGTAAAATAAGAGCAATGGAAGACATACAAAAACAGATTGAAGCAATTGTTGAACAACTTTTTGGCACAAAGCAAGACGTTGTTCTGACTCGTCCTGACCCTAAGTTTGGTGATTTTGCAACTAACGTTGCTTTGCAGCTGGCAAAAGATCTTGGCCAGCAACCACGGATTATTGCCGAACAGCTTCAAGCCAAACTACAGCAATCTCTAGCCAATCAAGTATCTGATGTTACAGTTGCCGGGCCAGGGTTCATTAACATTAGATTGACCGACCAAGCGCTGCTTCAATCCGTCGATTTTACCTCGCCAGAAAGTCGAAAAGGGCAGACGGTAGTAGTAGAAACTAACAACCCTAACCCCTTTAAGGCAATGCACATTGGGCATGCTTTTAACGCTATCCTTGGCGACACAATTGCTAATTTTATCGAGGCCAGCGGTGCTAAGACTCACCGTGTTAGCTACCATGGAGATGTTGGCCAGCACGTCGGTAGAAGCATGTATACTTTGCTTAAATTTGTAGACGGAAATCCAAATAAGCTTTCTGAAATTACCAAAGAAGATCGCAACAGCTTTATGTCCAAAATGTACGCCGAAGGCTCAGCTGCCTACAAGCAAGACGAACAGGCTAAGTTACGGATCGACGAGCTCGCCAAGCAGTCATTCACCAGAGAAGACAAAGTTTATTCCCAGGTTTACGACATTTGTAAGGCTTGGAGCTTTGAACAAATCGACGATATTGTTGCCAGACTGGGCAATAAACCCATCGAGCAAAGATTTTTAGAAAGCGATGCTGACGCCGTTGGAGTGCCGATTGTAAGGGCCAATGTACCTAAAGTATTTAAAGTAAGTGACGGTGCATTAATTTTTGAAGGCAGCAAGTATGGAGCTTTCGATAATGTGTTCGTTAGTGCCAGGGGGCTTGGTTTGTATGGTGCCCGCGACCTGGGATTAATCACTCTAAAAGAACAAAAGTATCACGCCGACAAAAGCTATATCGTAACCGCAGAAGAGCAACGAGCTTATTTCGTTGGTGTTTTTGCGGCAGTAGACCAATGTATGTCCGCGATGAAGGGCAAAACCATTAATATCTCTACCGGGACTGTAAAGCTACCAACAGGCAAGATGAGCTCACGTTCGGGTGATGTAGTCGAAATATCTTGGTTGTTCGATCAAGTTGCAGAAGCAATTCGAGCTAGGGGTGGCAGCGACGAAGACAATTTTGTGTCTGGAGTTTTACGCTACCAGTTCTTGAAGGTCAGAGTTGGTGGCGACGTAATTTTTGACATTAATGACGCCGCCAGTATCGAAGGTAACAGCGGACCATATCTGCAATATGCCCATGCTAGGGCACAGAGCATTTTAGCAAAATCAACCATAGCACCGGTTAAATTAAAGCAAATTATGCCCGGTGAAAGAGCACTAATAGTAAAGCTTTCTGAGTACAAAGAAGTCATCGATAGGGCAACAAAAGAGCTTGCACCCCACCTGGTTTGTACTTATTTGTACGCGTTAGCCCAGGAATTTAATCGATTTTATGAAAATAATCGAGTTATCGGCGACCCTCGTGAAGCCGAGAGATTACATTTAGTAAATCTTTATGCCGGCGCACTAAAGAGCGGCCTTAGCCTACTTGGTATCCATGCTCCCAACAAGATGTAAAAAATAATCCCAATTCGTGTAATATATACATATAGTAAGCACAAGGAGTAATAATTATGAAAATTAACTACGTAGCGCTCTATGCGATCGCACTAGCTGCCTTTGTAGCTATCGATGGTCTGTGGCTTGGTCTGATAGCAAAAAATCTTTACGCTAAGGAATTGAAAGGTCTTTTAACCAATGATGTTAAATGGGCTGGTGCTATTTTGTTCTATTTATTATTCCTTGGATTTGTAATATTTTTCGTATTACAACCCGCACTTCAAGGAGGATCACTTCAGACAGCAGCCATACGAGGGGCTCTATTTGGTTTTGCTACATATATGACTTATGACCTAACAAACTATGCCACTATTAAAGGTTTTCCTCTTAGAATAGTCATTATTGATCTTATCTGGGGTACATTCTTAACAGCAGCAATATCCTCCATCGCATACACTGTATATACAAAACTATTCTAAAAAAAGGATCAATTATGGATGACGCCGAATGGAAGAAGAAGCTTTCAAAAGCACAATATAATGTTCTGCGTCGCCACGCTACCGAAGCGCCATTCTCAGGGGAGTTTCTTGATAAAAAAGATAATGGTACCTACGTTTGTGGAGCGTGCGGACAAGAGCTGTTTCGTAGCGATGAAAAATATGAATCTACAGAACCGGGACTTATAGGCTGGCCAAGCTTTTCAGATGTATTAAAGAAGGGTGTCGTAAAAATTGTTGACGACAACAGTGCAGGCATGAAGAGGCAAGAGGTTCTGTGTTCGAAATGCGGCAGTCATCTTGGTCATGTTTTTGCGGCCAATGATTCACCAAGTGGAACTCACTACTGTATTAACTCAGTCGCTCTAGATTTCAAGAAGGCCTAGTACACCTGGCTACCTTGACACTAATAGGTAAATATGATATATTACGCAAATGAATTTTGATCCTTCTTCAAGCAACTCTAAAAATGAACTGCTTAGCATTCCTGCAGCGCGTGGGATAGTTTGGGATGCAGCCAATATTGCTTTAGGTGTACCAGTTGAATCTGACGAACAACGAAGTGCATTAGCTAATGCAGTTGGCGGTCTTTTAAACTACCTTGATTGCGCACAAGAAGCATCAGACATTATTGAACGAACTACCGGAGAAACTCGACGCGTTAGTCTAAGCGATCTTACTAATTGCATTACAGCTGAAATACGAGCTATAGAAACCAATGAAGCCGCCCTTCACGACGGTGAAGTTAATCCGTTCGCTATCAATGACCCGAACTATGTTGCGCTTCAGGGTTTGAGACTATATATTGACGCTGCAGGCAATCAGTAACCCCCTAAATCAATTAATTGTGTTATAGTATTTTACACTTACAAACTATGGATATTATTACCAAAGCCAATTTCGAAATAGTAACCCCTGATAGGCGGGAGCTTATTGCCCAGCAAAAGTTAAGTGACGCATTGGATGCTTTGATACGTTTTGAGGAACGTGAAAAGACAGAACACAACTCCTGGATAAATGAGCTTGGGGGTGCGCTTGCCGACAACATAATCTTATCTATACATGACTTTGCAACGAGTAATGGGATAGATCCTGAGGATGTTGAGTCCAGACTAGACATGGCAAAGCATTTCGACGCTCATTTACGTAACGGCGATAATCCTCTTCGTGGTCTTGAAACGACCTACGACTTTACAACGTGTCCGGAAATTGAATCTATTACACTCACAGAGCTAGAGGCCCAGGTATTTAGTTCATATCAGTTCAGTCCAGACGAATACGCAATTGCTGCTAAGGTCGGTTACGAAGCACTTGCTGACCTCTAATAGATCTTCCATGTATAATGGAAGATAAGGAGAAACGAATGTTAAAAGTAGCAATAATTATAGGAAGCACACGTTCACACCGTCTTGGTGAGCGAGTTGCGCAATGGGTAGAACTAGCGGCAAAAGAAATGAAAGATTGGGACGTTACAGTCCTGGATCTTCAAAAAAAGAACCTGCCATTTTATGATGAAATAAAAGTTCCGGCAGAAATGGACAGAAAATACCCTAATCCAAAAGTTCAGGCTTGGTCTAAATCTATAGAAGAGGCAGATGCATTTTTAATAATTACACCTGAATATAATCATAGTGTCCCTGCGCCTCTTAAGAACGCCATTGACTGGCTATATCCAGAATGGGCAAATAAGCCTGCAGCCCTTGTAGGTTATTCAACCTCTACAATTGGAGCAGCACGGGCTATTGAACATTTACGTAACATTCTTGCGACACTTGCAGTAGCTACTGTCAGGACTGGCCTAACTATAGGAAGAGCTCAAGATATTATTGATGAAAAGGGAACCTGTAAAGACGAGAACCTTAATAAAGTTTTACGTACAGAGTTCGCTCAACTTGACTCTTGGGGAAAGGCAATGTCGAGCTTACACAAAAAAAAGTAAGACGACTCCTGTATACTAGCAATCATGAAAGATAAAAATATGATTCCCACCAAGCTTTTATGGGTAGATCTCGAAATGACAGGTCTAGATACTTCAAAAGATGTCATTCTCGAGATTGCTGCAGAGATTACGGATTTTGAATTTAATCCAATAGCGAGCTACCAGGCCCGAATCAAACAATCCAGAGAAGTCGTTATTGAGCGCATGAAAGCTAACAAATGGTGGCAACAGTATCCAAAAAATCGGAACAGCTTTGTCGATAATTTAGATAACGGCATAGATCTTGACGTCGCTGAGCAAGAGCTGGTAACCCTAGTTAAGGATCACTTTGGTGCTGAACCTGCGATTCTTGCTGGAAACTCTATTCACAGCGATAGGGCCTTTATTAAATCCCATTGGCCAAAGCTCGATTCCAGATTGCATTACCGAATGGTCGATGTCAGTAGTTTCAAGATTCTCATGCAAGGCAAGTACAAATATGTATTCGAAAAAAACTCTAACCATCGAGCATTTGACGATATTCAGGCATCAATCGCTGAGCTACAGGACTATATTAAACGTTTCAAGGAAATTGCATAGTGGACTTCAAGACAGTCAATAAGTATCTACTATCTTTTACTGGGGCAACTAAAGACTTTCCGTACGGAAAAGAAACTGCAGTATATTTCACTCCGGACGAGAATAACCCAGAGGATACCCAAATGTTTGCACTCATTGCTATTGATTCCAATCCAGTACAATTAAGTCTTAAATGCGACCCTAGACTCTCAAGGATACTACGTGAAAAATATGTCACTGTGATGCAGGGATATAAGCTGGACAAGAAGTATTGGAATACAATTATTCTAAGTGGCGAAATTGACTGGGAAGAAGTTAAAGGTTTTATTCAGCATAGCTATGATCTGGCCAGGGGAGCTGATAATGCTCGACCAACTTTTACTTCGTAGGGATAGTTAGAAGTATGCCAGTACTCTTGAAGGCACTATTTATTACGATTTTTTCTTTATCTGATTTTGCTGAGTCAAAAGTTAGCTTGAGCTGCTGCTGATACTGAGTTAGCTGTGTCTGGAGTGTGTTTAATAGCGTTTCATCATAGGTATTATTCTGTGTGGCGGCCAAAAGCACTGCATCTGTTTTTGCGCTTTTCTTGAGTCCTAATGTTTTGGGATTAGGTTTTTTGGCAAGTAAAGCTATGGTTTGATTCTGTTCACTCTGGATTACAAGACCAATTGTAGATGTCGCCTGCAGGGTAGCGTTGCTTCTAACTGATTTTCCGTTCAAGGCAGCATCAGTAATACGTATAATTTCATTCTGTTGTTGTGCTAGAAGGGTTAAGTTGTCTTTTGAACTAGACCCTCCCCCTAGAAGAGACATTACTACGAACCCTACTACTAATAAGATGCTGATCCCTCCAGCAACAATAAGGACACGCTGCTTTGTGGAGTTGCCACTCGGAAGACCAAACTTAGATTTTTTTTGTTGGGATCCGGGGTTCATTATGAAGTCATACTGAGGCAGTGTAGAAGGTGCTTGATTGGATCTTGATTGTTGATCTGGTTGCATACAATACATTTAACCATAAGCAGAGAAGTAACGACAACCTTATTGTGATTGACAATTAAGCATTAACGTGATAACGTTATAGTTAATAACAAATAAAACAAAAATACTAAAAAATGTCTGAAGATGCGCCAATCATACCAAACGATCAGCTAGATCAAGCCCATTCAGGGGATACGCTTGTGATGCAGAAGCCCGACATTGGACTCGGAGCAGATTACGAGACTAATATACCAAAAGGAATAGATGTATTTGCACCAGTAGATAGTGAAACGTCATCAAAAAAACCATATGAGTCAATAAACCCTGGAAAATTAGATGAACTTCCTGGGGGGATATATGAGATTAAAGGTGCTGATCCAACCAAAGAAGAAAATTTCATCATGGAAACAACCAACAAGGTTAGTAAATCAATGGAAATCGTTCTTTATAACGAAGGAAAGTACTTATCGAGTGCAAATCAAATAGGAAATTTGCGTCCTGAGGCTGGGCCAGAATCTAATCCTTTACTCGAAAAGGTTGGTTTTGTTTTTACAGATGAAAGAACACTCATACCAACCCCTTTAACTGTTCAAAAGAAATTGAAAGAAGCTGGAATTGATGCTGAACTATTTCCAGATACTGGAATCATACCTCCTACAGAATACGTTAAGGCATTTCGAAACGGTAAATACCCAATAGCTACAGGAGAAGAAGGTTATTATTCTCATGACATACAAGACGACCACGTTACGGGTGTAATCCTTGGTGGTGAGGTGTTGAAAAATACACTATCGAAGGCTCTTGAATCTAAAATTTCAGAAGATGGAACCCCAATAGTTCCTATGGAAGAAATAGGAGTACTAGCCGAAAGTATAGATAGATTCACTCAGACCTTACGTGCAGTAACTACAGAATCATCAGTTGTTCTGGGCGAAGCATATGGCACAGAAAAAGGCAGGCAGACTCTCTTCAAATACGGTATGGCAATTGGCATGGATGCAGAACAGGTAGGCAAGATACTAGAGGCCTCACAACAAAAAGCTAGAGAACTCGAGCTGCCTGTTAAAGAATTAAAGTAACAATTTATTAATATATCCTTAAGAAATAATGATAGTAAGGAGTGTTAAGAACTTTTTATAAGCTTTAGCTTATAGACTTAAGTTATCTTACACTATAGACTATTGATATTATGTCAGAAGCAAACAACTACCCGAACTTTCATAAACCATTTGAGGGTCAACCTGCTTTAAGTAAAGAACAACTTGTCGAAACAAGCCAAGAGTTTAGTGGGCTTTTTGATGACCTGATGTTACAAGGTATGGTTGATGTAAAAAGGTATGAAAGCACTAAGGGCCACCCGACCGCAAACCTATTTAGACGAATTGATGTAGATGGACAGGAGTACACCCTATCACTAAGAGATAAAAGCACTAACGACCCGAAAAGTAATGATAGCGGAATATCTTTAAGGGATAGCGAAATAATAGTAAGAGAAATTAGCCTGCAACGAATAGATGATAGACATGGACGAGAATACTGGAGCTACAGACTCGGTGCGGACGGAATAGTTAGGCGTTTGGACAAAGGAGACATTATTGCCAAAAAACGCGAAAATAAAGATCTTGATGCAGAGGAAACCGGAGATATTGCTAAAGATGCTGCACGTAGTTTGTTGCGTCTTACAGAGGACACCATACCTAACAGTAGGCTTGAAGAGGACATGGGCTTAAATAATCAGCCAGTTACGCCAGATGAGATACAGGGCTTACAGGTCTTTTTGGATAGCGCTACAGATATTAAAAGATAACGTTTAAACATTGTTATTTATAAAGTTGGCTATGCGATCCTACCGCTACAAAGAGCACCTTTGTCTTTGCAATAACTTTATAGTGTAGCCGTAAGTCGCCTCCCACACTGATAGAACGATAGCCCGACCACTGACCTTTTAGTCCGTGGTTGCGGAGTGGTGTGGCGTATTCATCCTTTATTAACAGTGCTATTGCGTCCCTAGCTTGCTGCTGCCTTTTAAGAGTTAATTTATCAAATTGTTTATTGAACGCCTTAGTAAAATCAACGTCCATAGTTCACTTTTTCATTAAGCCGTCGAGATGGGCTAACGCTCCTTTTGAGCCTTTAGTATGCGTAATACCGCGGTCGGCTATATAGTCAGCGTCGGCATCTCTCATAATCTGCTCTAGGTAAGGAGTGGGCTCAAGGGCAGTGCTCAAGACAACACGGCGGTCTCTTAAAGCCTGTTTTACGACCATGTTTACAAGGGCGGTACTTGATACGCCTAACTCTGCGGCAAAGGATTTTAGTTCTCGCTTGGTGTTCTCGTCTGTTTTGATACTTAGTTGTACACTACTCATATAATGCTATTGTATGCCTATTGTATGTGTATGTCAATACGCCGGTATTATCAAACTAGGCTTTTACGCGGACTTTGAGGGCGTTTGCTATCCTATAGATGTTACTAATCGCATAATAATGTAGGTAATGGATTTAAACCATCTTGATAGCAGTAGTGCTTTCAGGTTTGCTCGATCAGATATAGACTAGAGACATGGACGCTGTAGAAGAAATCAAGAGCCGTTTGAGTATTGAGGATGTTGTCGGTCAATATCTAGAACTTAAGCGTTCCGGCAGAAACTTTAAGGGACTCAGTCCGTTTAGCCAGGAAAGGACTCCCAGTCTTATGGTAAGTCCAGAAAAACAGATCTGGCATGACTTTAGTAGCGGCAAGGGTGGAGATATGTTTAGTTTTGTAATGGAGCGCGAGGGCATAGACTTCAAAGCAACATTAGAATTACTAGCGCGACAAGCAGGAGTAGATCTTTCTAAATTCCAATCAAAAGGTAGCGGAACTGCTGGAAAACAAAAAGAGTCGCTACACGAAATACTCGAACTAGCCGCTAAATTTTATCAAGTACATTTGAGTCGAAGTAAAAAGACACTCGACTATGTTGTTAATGAGCGAAAATTTACAAAACAAACAGCAACAACATTTAGGTTGGGTTACGCTCCTAGCCAAGATACTGCACTCGTGACATTTTTAAGAACAAAAGGCTACACTGAAGGCCTAATGAAGCTTGCAGGGCTTGGCACGAAGCGATACAAGGGTTTCAGTGATATGTTCCGCGGACGCTTAATGGTGCCACTTATGGACGGTACGGGTAGGGTTATTGGTTTTACCGCACGTCAACTTGATTCCAATCCCGATGCACCTAAGTACATAAACACACCTCAGAGCCCAGTTTATGATAAAAGTCGTCATGTTTTCGGACTACATCTTGCAAAAGACGCGATTCGGCAGGCCGGTTACGTTATCGTAGTAGAAGGTAACTTAGATGTCATTGCTAGTCATCAGGCTGGGGTGCACAATGTTGTAGCTACGGCGGGCACTGCACTAACTGAACAGCATCTTAAGGCGCTGAGTCGTTTTACTTCTGATATCCGTCTAGCATTCGACCAAGATAATGCCGGCCTTAAGGCTACAGAACGAGCAATACCTATTGCAAGCAAAGTAGGAGTCAATCTTAGTATTGTGAGCGTACCAGAAGGTAAGGACCCGGATGATTTATGCAAAAAAGATCCGGATGCCTGGAGAGAAGTCGTAACAAAGCCTCAGTATGTGATTGATTGGATCGTATCCATTTATTCGAAGCAGCTCGATCTAACAAGTGCTCAGGGAAAACGAGCGTTTAGCGATAAGACACTCGAAATAATAAGTAACATAGATGATAGCGTAGAGCAGGACCATTACTACATGAAGGTTGCAAAGATACTTGATGTAAGTGTAGATGCCTTACGTCAGAAAAGTAAAAAAATAGCTGTTAGCCCTGAACAAAAAAAGTATAAATATGTACAACCAATGCCTTCTGTTGGAAGTCAGAATGCAGATCAGATTAAGGCTGAAAATAAGTTACTGTCACTTGGTCTTTTCCTCCCAAGTCTACGTACTTACCTAGGTGCTTTAACCCCCGAAATGTTTACTCAAGAGAAAGCGCAGAAACTACTTTTTACTATTAAAGCAAACCCAGAGCTTCAGTTCGAGACAAGTACCGAATCCGGTGTTTTGCAAGAGTTGGCAGAATATGGTACAATTTTATCATTATTATATGAAGAACTCTATCAGAGCCTCGAGGTTATAGAGCTTCGTTACGAAGCCGCCCGGTTGCAGGTCCGCCAGATAGAAACGTACGTAAAACGAAAAAAAGCTGCCCTTGCGATATCAATGCAACAGGCTAACGACGAAGAGTTAGAAGCATTACTCGAAACAGCAAAAAAACTTGATGTACTATTAAAATCAGCTAAGGAGACTACAAAATAATGCCAAAGAAATCTGCACCAAAAAAGGAACCAGAAGTTATAACAGTCGAACAGCTTAGGGCTAGTCTAGTAGACAAAGCAAAAAAAGCGGGAGAGATTAAGCAACGCGATATTACTGAAGTATTTCCAGACTCACCAGATAACGTAGATGTATTAGACCGCCTATATACAGAGCTTGCAGACAATAACATTAAAATCGTGACTGCATCTGATCCTGCAGGAACCGAGTTTAGTGACGCATGGGTAGCTGAGGACAATGAGGAAGTTGTTGTTACCGACCAAGTGTATCTTGACGACGTTGCAGACGACTCAGTGCGACTTTATTTGCGTGAAATTGGAAAGATACCACTACTTAAAGCCGACGAGGAACTAGCACTCGCAAATCGTGTCGTTGCAGGCGATAAAGAAGCTAAAGACCAGATGGCTGAAGCAAACATGCGACTAGTTGTCAGTATTGCTAAGCGTTACGTCGGAAGAGGGCTTGACCTGCTTGACCTTATTCAAGAAGGAAATACCGGCCTACTGCGTGCAGTAGAAAAGTTTGACCCTGACAAAGGTTTTAAATTTAGTACCTACGCAACATGGTGGATTCGCCAGGCAATTACTCGTGCAATTGCAGACCAAGCAAGAACTATTCGTATACCTGTGCACATGGTTGAAACTATCAACAAGTTACTTCGAACACAACGTCGACTTACCCAAGAACTAAACAGAGAGCCTTCGAACGAAGAGATTGCCAAGGAAATGGAAATTGACGTCGAAAAAGTTGAACACATTATGAAGATCAAACAGGACATTAGCAGTCTTGATGCCAGTGTTCGAGACGATGAAGAAGATTCAGTTCTCGGTGATTTTATTGAAGACGAAGACAGCGTTAGTCCAGAAGAATCAGCTACTGGACAGCTGCTAAAAGAACACGTAAAAGATATGCTAGGAGCACTAACGGAGCGTGAGCAAAAGATCCTGAAACTTCGTTTTGGCCTAGAAGACGGAAAGAGTCATACGCTAGAAGAAGTCGGACAAGAATTTAACGTGACTCGTGAACGTATTCGCCAAATTGAGGCAAAAGCACTCGCTAAATTACGTAAGCACAAAGACGCTAAAAAATTACACGACTATATCTCATAGAAAGGCACTAAGTTGAAGATTATTGG